>JBMYXX010000016.1:0-20928 GCA_049608805.1 Flavobacteriales bacterium
TCTGAGTCTTTTCGTTTCCATTGAACAGACACCAAGTTACCATCTCGCACAATTCTGCCTTGTACGTCATCCGTTGCCAATGCGCCATAGTGAAAGCACTCATCACCGCTAGTGTTAGTCATAAGTGCTTTATCACAGCTATGAACAAGTAATTCTCCACTGTTTGTCCTGATATGGTCGAATAGCTCAGCCTTGGTTTTTAAAACACCTTCTAAACCACCCATTGTTTCTAGGTGAGCCTTGCCGATGTTAGTTATCAAACCATAATTTGGATTGGCTATATCACATAGTTCCTTAATTTCTCCTTGAGCACTTGCACCCATTTCAATGATGGCAATCTCATGGGTTGAGTTCAACCCAAACAAGGTTAGCGGAACTCCAATATGATTGTTGAAATTGCCAGCCGTTGCTAGTACATTATACTTCTGGCTTAATACCGAAAGCATTAATTCTTTGGTAGTGGTTTTTCCGTTGGAACCAGTTATTCCAATTACAGGAATGTCAAATTGCTGTCGATGGTAGGAGGAAAGCTTTTGCAATGCATTCAACCCGTCCTCAACTTTTATTAATCCATTTGTGTTTGGTAAAGTCGGGTCATCTGTAATGGAGTAGGCGGCACCTTTTTCAAGAGCTTCAAGCGCAAACTTGTTGCCATCAAAAGATTCACCTTTAAGAGATACATACATACAGCCATCGAACACTTTTCGGCTGTCCGTACATATACCGGTTGACTGCTTGTATAGCTCGTATATCTCCGAAATCTCCATGTCCGAAAAATAAAAAACCCCGAGCCAAATTGACTCGGGGTTTTCAATCAGTTATTAATATTCTTATTGGCCTTGCGTCTGTGTTCCAACTCTGTGCATTGCACATCTAAACCCAATATCGTCTGTTGACTGTTTTGCGTCTAAGTATCTTCTTGTACCTGGAACCAACCAGTAAGCTCTGTCTTTCCAAGAACCTCCTTTGTACACGTGAGCTTCATCATTAATAAGCGATGTAATTCCCCACTCATACATTCTCTTGTTGGCTTTTTCTCCACCAGAATTGTATTCTTCTTCTGTGTAGAAAATTGATGAAGAGTAATCACCATCCAAGAAGTTAATGTTGTCTGACTTCTTGTAGTTTCTTCTTTGCGTGTTTTCCTCTTCGGTAACGTCTCTCCAAATAATTCGTCCCAAACTGTCTTTCTCAGCAATTTCTCCCTCTTCTTCTCTAAGTTGAGTTTTGAAAACATTACCTCTAAACATGTTAAAGTCATCATCATCTTCCATACTTAGTGGTCGATAAACATCTTTAACCCATTCGTTTACGTTTCCTGCCATGCAGTATAGACCGTAATCGTTTGGCCAGTAAGAAGATACGTCTGTAGGGATGTTTGCACGGTCGTTGAGGTATCCTGCAGCTCCCATGTTATCACCTTTTCCACGCTTAAAGTTGGCCATCATTTCACCTTTGTAACGGTCATCAGCATTACGCATGTATGCGCCATTCCAAGGGTAAAGTCTTCTTTCTGTAACTCGTTCGAAAACGGTGTTCCCAACCAAACCTAAAGCGGCAAATTCCCACTCAGCTTCTGTTGGTAGTCGGTATCGAGGAAGCAGAATTCCATCCTCGATTCTCACTTTTCTAGTGTCCTTGTTAGGGTCTAGGTCAATTAGGTCAGAACGCACAAGTCCTTCGTATTGCCCAGACAAATAAGCGTCAGTATTAAAGTTGTCTTCGTCAACCTGATTTGGGTTGGTTCTTAAAATACCTTCTCTGATTAAGATTTGCTCGTTTACTCTGTCCGTTCTCCAAGCACAGTAATCGGTTGCTTGCAGCCAATTAACCCCAACCACTGGGTAATAATTGTAGGCTGGGTGTCTTAGGTATAATTCTACGTAAGGCTCGTTAAATCCTAGTTTGCTTCTCCAAACAAGTGTGTCTGGCAATGCTCTCTTGTAAACTTCAGGATAACTAGCGTAGAACACTCGTGTAATCCAGTATAAGTATTCACGGTAATCAACGTTGGTTACCTCAGTTTCGTCCATGTAAAAAGAAGATACAGTTGCTCTTCTTGGAATGTTATCCCAATCATAACGAACATCTTGTTCAACTCTACCCATTGAGAAAGTTCCACCCTCAACAAAAACAAGTCCTGGTCCAGTCTCCTGTCCTTCCCAAGGTGTTACTTCAAACCCACCATTCTTTGGGTCGTTTTGATTCCAGCCGGTAGTTGCAGATCTTTCTTTCTGGCAAGCGGTCATAAATAACCCCACCACAATAAAGATGCTCAGTACTTTGAAACGGTTGATGTTTATTGACTTCATGATTATGGAATTTCGGAACATGCTTAGAACGTGAAAACGTATGCTTGGTTACGTTATTGTATCAGAACGATGGACAATCGATGGCTCTGAACTTCTTTTTGGGCTTTCTGCAACCGAATTGTAATCCAAGAGAAAATTCGTGAGAACCAGCCGTGTTATTTGTTAATGATGATACGGTTACGTCATAGCTGTAACCAAACTTAAATGCTCCTTGCTGAAAGCCGAGCATTACAATAAATGCATCTGGATTATTGAAGCTTTGTCTGAACCACAGACCACCAACAATAAATCCTTTAGATAGGTAGAAACCGTAGTTAAGTTGCTGAAAGTCTTGCTGATGTTGGTAAAGAATGTTTGGAGATAAGTTCCATTTTTTGGCTTGTTCTCTTCTTTTACCGAAGTAAATGTTCACACCAGCGTGCCCAGTAAATTTGATAGGCAGCTTACTAACTCCTGCAAAACCTTCGTCTGGTTGTGTTAGGTGATGTGCTGCAAATCCAATGAAGAAATTTTCTGTGTAACCAATAATTCCGGCAGAGAAATCTGCAAATATTTTGCTGGTTTCTGGTCTTGCTTCGTTGGTTGGATAAACAAACCCAAAGCGTGGGTCAATCTGGTCACCAAAGGTTAATTTGTCCCAGTCAATGCTTCTTTGCATGATGGTTGCTTGTGCACCAATCCTCAAAGAGAATTTTCTGGAAATGTTCATGCGGTAAGCATAAATCAAACTTCCTTCGAAGCTGTTTAACGTTCCTTCTCCCGCTCTGTCTGCCATAAAATGACCCGCTAAACCTCCGTGAAGCGCGTTTACATCCATATCAAAAGAAGCGCTGTAGGTAACAAATGTGCCAGAAATAGCTGGCCATTGGTTCCTGTAGTTCATGCTAACTCTTGGACACCTTTTTGCTCCCGCAAAAGCTGGGTTCAAATAAATAGGGTTAGCGTAGAACTGTGTGAACTGCGGATCCTGAGCAATAGCTTCATTAGCCGACCAAGTCCCTACACACAACACCAACAAAAAGGCAATGAAAAACCGCTTTAACATTCTGGTTTTTGAAATTTAGTGGACAATAATACGAATAAATTTAGTTTGAGTTCTTGGCAAATAAGCAGAATAATTTGATTGTTTTTGTGCAATATTTCAGAACTGGGTTCGTTTTGTCGCTAATTGCCATACTTTGAACTAGGTTAATAGTCAAACGAAAGACCTAGTGTAATTATTATGGTATTGAAATTTGTAAGTAAGGTTTTGTGTTTAATCTCCCTCTAAATCAATGAAAAAGTCCCTCAAATTTGGTGCGCTAGCATTTCTGTTTTTTGCCGCTGTGGCGCAGACTTCCGCTCAAAAACAACTCGTTTCAAAATATGCTGTTGGTAATAAAGACGGTAAAGCAGTGCGTTGGATGCAACCTGTTAGTGAAGTAAAATATGATGGTTCGTCAAAAACATATTTGCTTTTTGAAGGAGCTGTTTTTTTGGATGAGACCTCTTTGCCGCATGTTGTGCAAAATGTTCCTGTTTCGCGCTCTAATTCGGTAAAACCAAGATTAGAGAATGTGCGGTTTGAACCTTTGAGCGTTCTAGAACGAGCGGCAATTACCGACATTGCTATTGGAGGCGAGGTAGAATTAAAGGTTAGTCGTTACACCGAGCGAAAACAAACGTTTGTTAGAATATCATTCATCCCGTTAAGGAGAAACACTACAACTGGGGCGGTTGAAAAATTGGTTTCGTACAAATTAGTTAACGAGCCAATTTCTAATGGATTTGCAAAAGCGGCTGCACCAGCACAATTTGCTTCTAGTTCGGTTCTGTCTGGCGGCAATTGGTATAAAGTGGGTGTTGCACAGGATGGAATGTATCGAATTACGTACAACGATTTGCAGGAAATGGGTATGGATGTTAACTCCATCGACCCAAGAAAACTAAACGTTTATGGAAATGGTGGCGGAATGCTACCACAACCAAATAATGTATTTAGACATGATGATCTTAGTCAAAACGCAATTCAAGTTGTTGGAGAGGCAGACGGCAGTTTTGATCAAGGAGATTACATTGTGTTTTACGGAAAAGGACCTCACAGTTGGGTAGCAGATAGTACGAGTTGTGGAAACTACAGACACATAAACAATGTTTATTCTGATCTGGCCTACTATTTTGTAACGGCAGATAGAAACTCTGGAAGAAGAGTTGCTTCGGTTCCATCTGCTGGAGCAAGTGCCACGCATACTGTTACTAAGTTTGATGACCATAGGTTTCACGAATCGGACAATTCTAATCTTCTGAAATCTGGGAGAGAGTGGTTTGGAGAAGAGTTTGATCTACAATTATCTCACAATCTCGATTTCGGATTTCCTAATGTTGCCAGCGACCCAGGTTATCTTTCAACTCGCCTTTTGGCTAAATCTACCGTAGGAACAAGTTTTTCTGTTCGGATAAATGGTAGCACGGTAGAAAATGTAAATATTCCATCGGCACCAGGTGGGTACAACAAAAACGCTGAAGACGAATTTACGTGTACCGAACATCAGTTTACATCCGGGAATACCAATGTGGCTTTTAACTATAGTAAGGGAGGAAATCCAAGCGCAATAGGCTGGTTAGATTACCTAGAAATTGTGTTAAAGAGAAATCTCACAATGGCTGGCGGACAGATGGGTTTTAGAGACCTAAGTTCTGTAGGAGTTGGAAACATTGCCGATTTTCAGGTTGGCGGTGCAAATACATCTCTACAGGTTTGGGAAGTAACCGACCCAACCAATGTGAGCAAAAGAGATTTAACGCTTAATGGTTCAACCGCCAGTTTTAAGGTTGAGGCAGATTCTTTGAGGGAGTTTATTGCCTTTAATGGTAGCAGTTTTTTAAGTCCAGATTTGTTTGGTGCTGTCGAGAACCAAAACCTTCACGGGCTTTCTCAGGCAGACATGTTTATCGTTTGTCATCCTAATTTTTGGTCTCAGGCAGAGCGTTTGGCCGAGTTTCATCGCACAAGCGAAACAAACCCACTGTCTGTTCATATAGTAAGCCCAGAACAGATTTTCAATGAGTTCTCATCCGGAGCACAAGATGTTTCTGCAATCAGAGATTTTATGCGGATGTTTTATGAAAGAAGCACCAGCCCAGAAACGCTACCACGGTATTTGCTGCTTTTTGGAGATGCTTCTTACGACTACAAAGACCGACTGTCAGACAACACCAATTATGTGCCTACATACGAGTCTGTTGAATCTTTAACGCCTACAATTAGTTATGCTTCTGACGATTATTTTGGACTACTAGATCCAGACGAAGGCGCATGGGCATCTTCTGCTAGCGATGCACTTGATATTGGAATAGGTCGTTTTGTTGTTAGAACAATTGAGGACGCCCAAGCCGTAGTAGATAAAATTTATCGGTACGAAGAATTGGCTAGTAACACTGCAATTGACCCAACACATGTTTGCGAAGAAGGAGGCGCGGAAGCTAGTTTGTCTCCAGATTGGAGGAATAGAATTGTTTTTGTTGCTGATGATGAAGACAGTAACATGCACCTTAATCAAGCCGATCAGCTTGCGGCCATGGTAGATACATTGTATCCAGAATACAACCTCACAAAAATCTATTTCGATTCATTTGTTCAGGAATCTACCCCTGGCGGTCAGCGCTACCCTGAGGTTAGCAACAACTTGAATACAGAAGTACAGCGAGGTGCACTTATTGTTAATTACACTGGTCATGGAGGAGAACTTGGCTGGGCGCACGAACGGGTTTTGGGTGTTTCAGACATTAATGCATGGAATAACTATAGCAACCTTCCGGTGTTTGTAACAGCTACATGTGAGTTTACCAGGTATGACGACCCAAGCAGAATATCTGCCGGTGAGCTTGTGCATCTAAATCCAAATGGAGGCGGAATTGCCCTCTTCACCACATCTCGTTTGGTGTATTCGGCACCCAATTTTACGCTGAACAAGAATTTTTACCTGAACCTACTTGTAGAGCAACCTTGGGGACCACCAACCATGGGAGACGTTATTAGAATGACCAAAGTGGCAAGTGGTGGTTCGGTTAACAACAGAAACTTCAGCCTAATTGGAGACCCAGCTCAGCGTTTAGCTTTTCCATTGCACGATGTGCAAACACTTACAATTAATGGCGAAAGCATTAATTCGATAAGCGACACAATAAACGCTTTAGAGCTCGTTACCGTAACTGGCACAATGAAAAACAGAAACGGACAACCGATGTCAGATTTTAACGGTGTGGTTTATCCAACCGTGTTTGATAAGACTACCGATGTAAACACATTGGCCAACGACCCATCATCTAGTGTAAGGTCATTTACGGTTCAGAAAAACCTTATTTATAAAGGCAAAGCAAGCGTAACCAATGGAGATTTTTCGTTCTCCTTTGTTGTTCCTAGAGACATCGCCTATAACTACGATTTAGGCAGAATTAGCTACTACGCAGAAGGCAGTGGAACCAACGCCAATGGCCATTTCGAAGATTTTGTAATTGGTGGTTCTAACGAAGATGGTGCAACCGATGAAAACGGTCCTACTATTGGACTTTACATGAATGACGAAAGCTTTGCCTATGGCGGAACTACAGACGAATCGCCCTCTCTACTAGCCGTAGTTCTTGATAGTAATGGTATTAACACGGTAGGTAATGGTATTGGGCATGATATAACTGCGGTGCTAGACGATAATACCAATTCAACCATCAACCTAAACGATTTTTATCAATCAGATTTAGACAGCTACAGAAGTGGTAAAGTTGTATATCCGTTTAGCAACCTAAGCGAAGGAACCCACAACGTGAGGTTAAAAGTTTGGGACGTGTACAACAATAGCTCTGAAGCATACACCGAGTTTGTTGTGGCAGAATCTGCGCAGCTTGCGTTAGAGCATGTTTTAAACTACCCAAATCCGTTTACCACCAATACCTCGTTTATGTTTGAACATAATCAGCCATGCAACAGTTTAGATGTGCAAGTGCAGGTATTTACGGTTTCAGGTAAACTGGTAAAAACAATTAACGAAACAGTGCTTACTCATGGGTTTAGAAATGAACCAATAGAATGGAATGGCCTTGACGATTACGGACAAAAGATTGGCAAGGGCGTTTATATGTACAACTTAAAAATTACCACTCCAGATGGGCAACAAGCCGATCAGATAGAGCGGTTGGTAATTCTCAATTAATCGATAACCCTTAACATGGCTATATTTGCAGCCCGAAAAAATAAAAGGATGTTCAATTTCCGATATATCTCAGCTACATTAATCTTAGCTGGATTGTTTTCAAATCAAATTTTCGCTCAATCATTTCAAACAGGAGATGGTGAGGATGGAGATATTCAACTGAATACAATTACCACTGCTGTACCTTTTCTTATGATAGGCCCAGATGCTCGTGCAGGAGCAATGGGAGAAGTTGGAGCAGCAACAGATCCTGATGGTTCTTCCATTCATTGGAACCCAGCTAAAATGGCATACATCCCAACCAAAATGGGATTCTCTGTTTCTTACACACCATGGTTACGTGCTCTAGTACCAGATATTAACCTAGCCTACATTTCTGGTTATGGTAAAATTGGCAAGAAAGGCCTTCAAACAATCTCAGGTTCGTTAAGATATTTCTCTCTAGGAAACATCACGTTTACAGATAATACAGGGCAAAGTATAGGAAACTTCAACCCAAATGAGTTTGCGTTAGATGTGAGCTACGCTCGAAAGCTATCTGAAGAATTTTCTGGTGCCATCGCACTTCGTTACGTTTACTCAAACCTTACAGGAGGTTTAAATGTTGGCGGAGCCGATACAAAACCAGGGCAAGCAGGAGCTGCAGATGTTGCTTTTTACTACAGAACAGAAAGACTAGAAATTGCTGATAGAAAAACAGTGATTACAGCCGGTTTAAACATCTCCAATATTGGTTCTAAGATGTCTTATACCAATACAACCGAAGAAGATTTCATTCCAATTAACTTCCGTTTCGGTTTAGGTTTCAAGTATTATGTAGATGATAGAAACTCTATTGCTGCATTTTTTGACATTAACAAATTGATGGTGCCAACACCACCAGTTATTGATGATCAGCCGTACGTTAATGCAGATTTACCTCCTGGCGATACGCTCGGAGCAATTGGTCATTCTAGCAATGCTAATCCAGATTTTCAGACAATTATTGCAGGGCAAGACCCAAACCGATCTGTGCCTAACGGAATGTTCACCTCTTTTGGAGATGCTCCGGGAGGAAGTGCTGAGGAATTGAGAGAGATTAACCTTGCGGTTGGTTTAGAATACTGGTACAACAAATTGTTTGCAATTAGAGCAGGGTATTTTCATGAGCATTTCTCTAAGGGAAACAGACAATTCTTCACCATTGGAGCAGGTATTCGTTACAACGTGTTTGGGTTAGATTTTGCCTACCTCATTCCAACGCAGCAAAGACATCCGTTAGAGAACACGCTTCGCTTCACTCTAACCTTCGATTTTGAAGCGTTTAAGAAGCAGAACCAAGACAAGGACCAAGCTCCTGACTAATGCAAATTAGAGTCGGTTTCGGCTACGATGTACACCAACTTGCCAAGGGCGAAGAACTTTGGTTGGGCGGAAAGCTAATTCCTTCAGAATTTGGTGCAGTAGGTCATTCAGATGCTGATGTGCTTATTCATGTGATTTGCGATGCACTTTTAGGCGCAGCCAACATGAGAGACATCGGCTTTCATTTTCCAGACACATCTGCAGATTACAAAAACATCGACAGTAAAATTTTGCTTCGCGATGTGGTGAAACTGTTAGAAGACAGAGGTTATTCTATCGGGAATATTGACAGTACAGTTGCGCTAGAAGCACCCAAGGTTAATCCGCATATAGAGGAAATGCAGACTATTCTCGCCAAGATTATGAAGGTGGATGAAGATGCCGTGTCTATCAAGGCCACCACTTCCGAAAAGATTGGTTTTGTTGGTCGAAAAGAAGGAATAGCTGCATACGCAACCGTTCTCATTCAGAAGTAAGTTACTACCTTCATTTTCTACCATTACAGGAATTATGGCTGAATTTTCAATAACCGTTACCGGAATTTCACTACAGAAAAGTGAACTTTCTCAATCAGATTTAGAGTTGTTAAAGAGTGCCGAAAAGGCCTCTGAAAACGCATACGCGCCCTATTCCCAATTTTTCGTTGGAGCCGCTATTCGGTTAGAAAAAGGAAATATCATACTCGGAACGAATCAAGAAAACGTTGCCTATCCTTCTGGGCTTTGTGCAGAACGTGTGGCCCTGTTTTCTGCTTCCACCAATCACCCAAACGAGCCAATAGACACTATGGCTATCACTGTTAATACCACGAAAACCGTTCTTACTGAGCCTCTTTCGCCATGTGGAAATTGCAGACAGGTAATCATGGAATACCAGAACAAGCAGAAAAAGCCAATTCGTCTCATTCTAGGTGGTCAAGGCGACACTGTTTGGATTTTCAAGGATTCTTCGGCCCTTCTTCCGTTCGGTTTTGAAGCGGAATACCTCAAAGGCGATTAGGAAACCTTACGCTTCTTTAATTGTTATTTCTCGGAATAGTCCGCTAACGCAATCGTAGTTATTTTCGGGCTTCTATTTTTGTATGCAAACCAAGGTTATGGCTAAGAAGAAATTTGGAAAAGAGACCTACCTGAAATGGTACGAGGAGATGCTTCTTTGGAGGAAGTTTGAGGAGAAAGCAGGTCAGCTATATATCCAACAGAAAATACGTGGGTTTTGCCACCTATATATCGGTCAAGAAGCCGTTGTAGCTGGTAGTTGCGAAGCAATGGAAGAAGGAGATAAAGTCATTACGGCTTATCGCGATCACGTTCATCCCATTGCGCTTGGTGTTCCCGCCAAAGAAATTATGGCTGAGCTTTATGGGAAGAAAACCGGCATTGTAAAAGGAAAAGGTGGTTCTATGCACATGTTTAGCAAGGAGAAAAATTTCTTTGGTGGACATGGAATTGTAGGTGGTCAAATTCCACTTGGTGCAGGAATTGCATTCGCAGACAAGTACCGAGGAGAAAAGAAAGTTACTCTTACGTACATGGGAGATGGAGCTGTCCGTCAAGGTGCTTTTCATGAGGCATTGAACATGGCTATGACGTGGAAACTGCCAGTCATCTTCATCATCGAGAACAACAATTACGCGATGGGAACATCGGTAGAAAGAACCTCAAACGTTAGCGATTTGTACAAGCTTGGCCATGGCTACGAAATGCCGAGTGAAGCAGTTGATGGAATGAATTTCGAGGCTGTTTTTGGGGCTGTTGACAAAGCAGCGAAACGAGCTAGAAAAGGCGATGGTCCAACATTGCTGGAGATGAAAACGTATCGGTACAAAGGGCACTCTATGTCAGACCCGCAGAAGTACCGCACCAAAGAGGAGGTTGAGGAGTACAAAAGTCAAGACCCAATTCAGCAGGTATTAGAAATAATCATTAAGAATAAATATGCTTCTGATGAGGAGTTAGAAGCCATTCAGGCTAGAGTAAAAGCGGAGGTTGCCGAATGCATAAAATTTGCAGAGGAATCTGATTTCCCTGAGCCCGAAGATTTGTATGAAGACGTTTACACACAAGCTGATTATCCATTTATTAGAGAGTGATAAGGGGAAAGTAGAAAGGGATAAGCGGAGTAGAGAATGGCAATACAGAAGTTTGAAGATATAATTGCTTGGCAAAAAGCGCAGGATTTGGCTGTTAATGTTTACTCGACATTTCGGGGAGCTAAAGATTTCGGATTCAGAGATCAAATTTGTCGCGCCTCAGTTTCGATTTCAAACAATATTGCCGAAGGATTTGATAGAAGTTCAAGCGCTGACTTTTCTCGATTTCTCTACATTTCGATTGCTTCTTGTAGTGAAGTGAAATCAATGGTTTATCTGGCGTTCAGATTAGACTATATTTCTGACGGTAAGAAGGCTGAATTACTTTCTCAATCGCAAGAAATCTCCAAGATTATTCGAGGGTTAATCAAATCACTTAACAAAAACTGATGTTTAGGCTTACCCCTTTCTACTTAATACTTAATACTATTTAACATGGCCGAGATTGTAAGAATGCCGAAGCTTAGTGATACAATGACTGAAGGAGTCATTGCTGAGTGGCACAAGAAAGTTGGAGATCAGGTTGCTGAGGGCGAATTGTTGGCCGAGATTGAATCTGACAAAGCCACTATGGAATTTGAGTCGTTTCAAGATGGAACGTTGCTTTACATCGGTGTAGAAAAAGGAAAAGCCGCTCCCATCGATTCAATTCTAGCTATTCTTGGCGAGAAAGGAGAGGACATTCAGCCTTTGCTGGATGCAGAAACAGCCGCTCCTGCAAAAGCTGATAAGGAGGAAGTAAAAGAGGAAATTGCTGAAGTTAAACCTGCGCCAGTAGCCGATAAACCAAAGCCAGTTGTCGCGGAAGCACCAAAGCCAATTGTTCAAGCCCCAGTTTCATCAAACGGAAGAGTAAAAGCTTCGCCATTGGCCAAGAAGTTAGCCACGGACAAGGGTATTGATATTTCGTTAGTTGGAGGCAGCGGAGATGGCGGAAGAGTGATTAAGCGAGATGTAGAAGCATACCAACCTGGAGTTGGATTTTCGGCTGGAAGCCAAGTTGAAAGCTATCATGAGGAAGAAGTTTCGCAAATGCGGAAGACAATTGCTAGGAGGCTAGGAGAAAGCAAATTCTCAGCACCGCACTTCTATCTTACCATGAAGATTGACATGGACGCTATGATGGATGCGCGAGACAGCATCAACAGCGTTTCGAAAGTCAAAATATCGTTGAACGACTTAGTTGTGAAAGCGTGTGCCGTTGGGTTGAAAGAGAATCCGCAGGTAAACGCAGCGTGGTTGGGAGACCGTATTCGCTACAATCAGCATGTTCATGTTGGGGTTGCCGTGGCAGTTCCAGACGGATTGCTGGTTCCAGTTGTTCGTTTTGCAGACACCAAACGATTGGGTGAAATATCTAGTGAAGTCAAAGACTTTGTACTTCGTGCTAACGATAAGAAATTGCAACCAGCAGATTGGGAAGGGAACACATTTACCGTTTCTAATCTCGGGATGTTCGGAATAGATGAGTTTACGGCCATCATTAATTCGCCAGATAGCTGCATTATGGCTGTTGGTGGCATTGAAGAAACGCCAGTAGTTAAGAATGGTCAAATCGTTCCAGGAAACATCATGAAAGTGACTCTTTCTTGCGATCATCGTGTGGTTGATGGTGCATCTGGAGCTAAGTTCCTCAAGACCTTTAAGAAGTTGATGGAAAACCCAGTATTGCTTTTAGGTTCGTATTCGATTTAAGTAAAACACCGTAGAATTCCGTTTTTAAGAGTGTCTTTCTTTGATGTGTTAATCCCACAAAACACACGTCATGAAAAAGATTTTCGCACTTCTACTTTTACCAACCGCACTACTTGTTTCAGGTTGCGCAGACGATTTTGACGATGCCAAGTATCGTTGTAAAATCAATGGCAAGGACTTTATTCCTGGCAATGAACTTATTCAGTTTGATTATACTGAGAATGCTGGAAAGGACCGCATTCGTATTCGAGGTACTGCACTTGCCACAAGCCTTTTAAGCGGAGACCCGCACGGAGAGTTGGAAATTCAATTTTCTTTTAATGACACAGCAACTTCTTTTGAGCCCGTTGAACTTGCGTATGATGCCGTTTTTTATGGCAACAACGAGTGGGATAAAACATTCCGAAGTTCTTCCGATGATCCTGGAACAGTAACTATTACCAGTTTAGATAAAGCAGCAAAGCGCGTAACCGCCAATTTTGAATTGACTCTTTACGCTGATGATGGTTCTACATTATCTGTTTCTGAGGGGTTCTTTGACCAAGATTGGTAAACAAATGCCCTAGCTCGTTAAGAGAAATTAGGACTTGTTGGCAATTGCCTGTAACCTAAGACTGTACTTTCGGTATAAGCTATTGGAACTACGGTTCTGATAGTGGATTTTTCATTTGGTTTGGCTACGGCTCCGCGAAAGTGGGGCCGTAGTAGGTTATTGACGGACCGTCAACAAAAACTAAAAATCTACGCTAGTTGCTGCCTGAATACGTTCGTAAACCAAGCATTAAGGAAGTTGGTAAATGGCGAGTTGCTGAGCTTTACGCTTCGCTCTTTTCTCCCGAAGTGTCAGAGTTCTCCTCAACCTCTTTTTTCTCCGTAGGCTTCGGTTTTCGAGGTCCTCGGTTATCGTTTCTTGGTCCGCGTCTGTCATTGTCTGCGCGGTGCTTTTTCTGCGGCTGAAGAACATCTTCCGTGTATTCTGCAAACCTTTCGCGCTCGCGCACCAAGTCAATTCCAAGGAATAACGCATCTCTAAAAGATTGTTCACTTGCAATTCCTTTTCCTGCAATATCATAACCAGTTCCGTGGTCTGGCGAAACACGAATTTTAGGCAATCCGGCCGTGTAATTTACGCCCTGGTCAAAATTCAACGTCTTAAATGGAATCAAGCCTTGGTCGTGATACATGGCAAGTACAACATCAAACTGATTGTATGCTCCAGAACCGAAAAAGCCATCGGCAGCAAACGGACCAAAAACTAGAATTCCGTCTTCTTTGGCTTTCTTAATTGCAGGCGCAATCAATTCTTGTTCTTCTTTTCCAATAACGCCACCATCGCCATTATGTGGGTTTAAGCCCAACACCGCAATTTTTGGTTTTCTAATGCCAAAGTCTTGAGGAAGTGTTTTTTCTAGAAAACGAATTTTCTTGATAATGCTTTCAAAGGATAGGTTGGCGCCAATTTCTGTAAGCGGCAAGTGGCCAGTCATAAAAGTGACTTTCAAATTATCGCTTACCATCAGCATGGCGTGCTCATCTGCTTCAAAAGCATCTGCCAAATATTCTGTGTGCCCAGGGAAATTGAATTCTTCAGACTGAATATTGTGTTTGTCAATTGGTGCAGTAAGCAACACATCAATTTTTCCTTCTTTCAAATCTGCCGTAGCGGCTTGCAAAGATTTGAGCGCGTATTGTCCGCTGGCTTCGGTTGGTGTTCCGAGGTTTAGCTCAACATCTTCAGTCCAAACGTTAATTACGTTAGCACGCTTTGGGTTGGCTTCATCCGCAGATTTGATTTCAATAAAGCTGAAATCCTTAATGTCAAGCACTTTTCGGTAAGCCGAAGCAGTGTTTTTTGATGCATATAAAATTGGCGTGCATAAATCAAAAACACGATTATCTAAAAACGTTTTTATCGCCACCTCTAGGCCAATTCCGTTTAAATCGCCACATGAAATTCCAACCTTGATTTTTGCCTTATCTCTCGCCATTTCAACACATTTTTCGAACCTTCCTAAACACAACAAGAAACCCCTTGTCAATTCGTAAATTCGCGAACCCAAAAGTATCAACTTTAACACACGTAAAATCGTCTTGTTCTATCAGAACACATTTGATAAATCCGTGTTTATAAGAGCACAATATGGATTGCACAAAACTTTTAGATAGAGCTTTAAAAGCCGAGTTTCTTTCGGCAGAAGAAGGACAGTTTCTTTTCGAAAACGCAGGTTTAACCGACTTGATGTTTGTGGCTAACGAGCTACGAAAAACGAAACGGAATGATGGTAAGGTGAGTTGGATTATTGACCGAAATATGAACACGACAAACGTGTGCATAGCCAATTGTAAGTTTTGCAATTTCTATCGTATTCCAGGCCATGAAGAGAGCTACATAACCGACATTGAAACCTATAAGGTTAAGATTGAAGAGACTTTCCGATACGGTGGGGAGCAGTTGCTTTTGCAAGGTGGCCACCATCCAGAATTGGGACTTAAGTTTTATGCTGATTTGTTTAAAGAACTCAAATCGCTTTATCCAAATTTGAAATTGCACGCACTTGGGCCACCCGAAATTGCGCACATCTGCAAGCTAGAAGGAATGAGCCACACAGATGTTTTGGCTGAGCTGAAAGAAGCTGGATTAGATAGTTTGCCTGGAGCTGGTGCAGAAATTCTGAACGATCGTGTAAGAAGGCTTATCTCCAAAGGAAAATGTACTGGTAGAGAATGGTTAGATGTTGCGGAGGCTTCGCACCAGTTAGATATTACTGGTTCTGCTACAATGATGTTTGGCCACATAGAAACGCTAGAAGAGCGTTTTGAGCATTTGGTTTGGCTGCGCGAATCGCAGGCTAAGAAACCAGCGCATGCAAAAGGATTTATCGCGTTTATTCCTTGGCCTTTCCAAGATGATGGAACGTTACTGAGAAGAGTAAAAGGGATTAGGAATAGTTGTACTGCGGATGAGTATGTGAGAATGATTGCCATCTCCAGAATTATGCTGCCAAACATTGATAATATTCAGGCATCGTGGTTAACAGTTGGAAAGGAAACCGCTCAAATGTGCTTGCATGCTGGTGCAAATGACTTTGGTTCAATTATGATTGAAGAAAACGTGGTTTCCGCTGCAGGTGCACCACACCGATTTACAGCAGATGCCATTCAAGAAGCCATTCGCGAAGCAGGTTTTGAACCGCAGCTTAGAACGCAGCAATACGAGTACCGAGAATTGCCGGCCGACATGGAGCAGCAATTGATTGATTACTAACCGTTAGAAACGTAATTCCGTTCGCATTTTGGCGACACTTAAAACCAGAGATTTCGTCATATTCGTAACGCCTGAAAGTTCAAGTCTAGAGACAATAAACCGTAGCTTTAATAGGTTTAGAAGTTAGCATCCCTCAGAATGAAAAAATTACTCCCACTTGTGCTTATCCTTTTTGCTTCTTTTGGAGCAAAGGCCACGCACAACAGAGCAGGAGAAATAACCATTCAGTTTTTGGGCGGATTGTCTGTGAGGGCAACAGTTACAACTTACACGGTGCCCGATAGTCCGGCCGATAGGCCATTTTTGGAAGTTAATTGGGGAGACGGCAATATTGATACTGTTCCGCGTGTAAACGGAGGAGGAGATGGAGTGGTTATTCAGGATGGCGTAAAGAAGAACGTTTACGTTTACGAGCACACCTACGCAAGTTCTTCTACCTATCGCGTTTCTATGGAAGATCCCAATAGAAATGGCGGGATAAACAATATTCCTAATTCGGTGAATGTGCCGTTTTACATAGAAACGGAGATAATTATTTCGCCTTTTGCTGGACCAAGCAGCACGCCAGTTTTGCTGAACGCACCAATTGACGATGCATGTGTTGAACGTATTTATGAGCACAATCCTGGAGCATTTGACCCAGATGGTGATAGTTTAAGCTATGAGTTAACGGCTTGTATTGGTGAGAGCGGAATTCCAATTGATGGATATTCTTTCCCGAACGGAATAACCATTAATGCTGTAACCGGAGATTTAATTTGGGATGCGCCAACACAGCAAGGAGAATACAATTTCGCCATAAAAATTATTGAATGGCGTAGGCTAGAAAATGGAAATTATGTGCCTGTTGGTTACATGATTAGAGATATGCAGGTAACGGTTTTGCCTTGCGATAATAATCCGCCAGAAGTTCATACAATAGACGAGATATGTGTTGAAGCTGGGGATACATTGGAATTCTTGGTTCGGGCGTGGGATCAAGATGGAGACCCAGTAACTTTAACAGGAACGGGAGGGCCATTAGAACAAGCTATTAGCCCAGCCACTTTTACTCAGCCAATATCAGCTCAGGATACCGCAGAAAGCACATTCCGTTGGTTAACTGATTGCAACCATGTTCAATTGCAACCTTATACCATGTCGTTTAGGGCAGAAGACAATCCGCCAGGAAATGATATTGAGTTAGTGGATTACCATACCACGTTTATTACGGTGGTTGGCCCAGCGCCAGAAAACCCAATGGCAGACCCGTTGGGAGATGCAATTGAGCTCAATTGGGATCAAAGTGTTTGCAATGAAGTGGTGGGGTACAAGGTTTACAGACGAATTGAGCAATACGGTTTTATACCCGACACCTGCGAAGTTGGTGTTCCTAGTTATACGGGTTATCAATTTATTGGCAGTACAGACGGATTAAGCGCAACAACTTATGTAGATGATAATGGTGGTGCCGGTTTATCCATGGGAATTGAATATTGCTACATGGTTGTGGCCTGTTTTCCGGATGGTGCGGTTGGTTACGCCTCAGAAGAGTTTTGTGCGTATCTGAATAGAGATTTGCCAATAATTACAAACGTTAGCGTTAGAAATACAGATGTTATTGATGGTTCTATGTATGTGGCATGGAGTAAGCCTACTGAGTTAGATACTATTCAGATTCCGGGCCCTTACGAGTACCGTGTGTTACGGGCTGATGTTACTAATCCAACAGATTTTCAGCTTCAGGAAACGTACTTCGATTTAAACGATACCACTTTTGTGGATAGTTTAATGAACACCGAAGAACTTGAGTTTTACTACAAGATTGAGTTGTTTAATGATGAACCTGGAAACGAGTTTGTAGTTGGTGAATCCGATTCTGCCTCGTCTGTTTTTATTACCGCCATCGGAACAGACAATCAAATTCAATTGCTTTGGAATGAAACGGTGCCATGGATTAATGACACGTTTGATATTTATCGGCAGCTGCCTGATTTAACGTTTGCCTTAATTGATTCTACAATAGAGCAAACCTATATAGATACAGGTTTGGCCAACGGAGTAGAGCAATGCTATAGGATTGAAAGTCGAGGCCATTATTCTATTGCTGGCGTGATTGAACCGATTTTTAACTGGTCACAAGAAACGTGTACAGCACCATTTGATTCTATTCCTCCTTGCGAGCAAGACTTGGTAATAGAATCTGATTGTGTTGAGTTGATTAATGATTTGGTTTGGACGCAAGCACCAGAATGCCCAGATGATATTGTAGAATATCAAATTCTGTACACACCAATTTATGGTGGAGATTTGACCGTAATTGCAACCCACGATTTTCCTTGGAATGAATTTGAACATGGCCCTTTAGAAACAACCATGGCTGGTTGCTATGCAATTGCTGCTGTTGATTCTTTCCAGAACGTAACACTCTCAGATACCGTGTGTATAGACAATTGCTCTAACTACACGTTGCCTAATGTTTTTACGCCTGGCGGAGATACGTACAACGATAATTTCACGCCATTTCCGTATGCATTTGTAGAGAGCATCGACATTAAAATTTATAATCGGTGGGGCTTGAAGGTGTTTGAAACCACCGACCCAGATATTCTGTGGGATGGTACCAACAAAGACACCAAGCTAGACTGTAGCGATGGAGTTTATTATTACGTCTGTACGGTAAACGAAATCCGATTGGCTGGTGTAGTGCCAAGAAACCTGCACGGATTTATTCATTTGCTCAGAAAATCTTCACCAAGCGCTAACTAGAATGTTTACAGGAATTGTTGAAACGCTGGGTACCCTCCTAGAGGCAGAAAAAGATGGGAGCAATGTTCATTTTTCATTTCTTGCACCAATTGCGCGCGAGTTAAAAGTTGACCAAAGCTTAGCTCATAACGGAGTTTGTTTAACCGTAGTTAAGCTGCTGAATAAGAGCAGTTATGTGGTTACTGCAATTGACGAAACGTTGCAAAGAACCAACCTAGGCGATTTAAATGTTGGCGATACCGTAAACCTAGAAAGGTGCATGCCTGCTGATGGTCGTTTTGATGGACACATCGTTCAAGGCCACGTGGATCAATTGGGCGAAGTTGTTTCTATTGAAGAAAAAGATGGGAGTCACCTATTCAGTTTTACGCATAAAAAAGGGGCAAATTTTACGGTTGATAAAGGCTCAATTACCATAAATGGCGTGAGTTTAACGGCTTTCAACACCTCCGATACTGGATTTACCGTAGCCATAATTCCATACACTTTGCAGCACACAACTTTCGGAAAACTGAAAGTGGGCGATAAGGTTAACCTAGAATTTGACATTGTGGGCAAATACGTTGCCCGAATGATGAACCGAGATTGAGTCTTACATAATCTCTGACATCACCTTTTTGGTGGCATCAGATTTTCCCATTGTATAGAAATGCAGGCAAGGAACGCCAGCTGCTACCAACTCTTTAGATTGTTGAGTACACCATTCAATTCCTACTTCAGCAGCCGCTTTGTTGTCTTTGCAGCCATCAACAGCATCATACAATTCTTCTGGTACGTCAATGTGAAAAAGGCTTGGCAATAACGTAGCCTGACGTTTGGTTGTTAACGGCTTAATTCCCGGAATAATAGGAACGTTTATACCGGCAGCTTTGCAGTCATCCACAAATTGGAAATACATTTTATTGTCGAAAAACATCTGAGTAACGATGTACTCTGCACCTGCGTCAACTTTTTTCTTCAGAAACTTAAGGTCGGTTTTTCTGTTCGGAGCTTTGATGTGTTTTTCTGGGTAGCCAGCAACGCCAATGCAAAAATTGGTTTCCATCACGTTGTTCAGGTCTTCGTCTAAATAGTTGCCATTATTTAGCTGTACAACTTGCTCAACTAGTTCGCTTGCGTAGGCATGCCCATCTTTTTCGGGCACAAAATTGGGCTCTGTTTTGATGGAGTCTCCCTGTAGTGCAAGTACATTATCAATACCTAGAAAGTTAAGGTCAATGAGTGCATTTTCGGTTTCTTCTTTTGTAAAACCACCACATATTATGTGAGGTACGGCCTCAATGCCATACTTGTTCATAATAGCTGCACAAATACCAACTGTTCCTGGTCGTTTTTTAATGCTTACGCGCTCTAGAAAACCACCAGGTCGTTTTTTGTAATCGTATTCCTCTCTATGATAGGTTACATCTACAAACGCAGGTTTAAACTCAAGTAAAGGTTCAATCCCACTAAAGAGAGAATCAATGCTTTTTCCCTTTAGTGGAGGTAATATCTCTATAGAAAAAAGAGTGCTCGAGGCACCCTTTAAATGATCTATGACTTTCATGCTTATTCAGAAGTCTATTGTGCAGAACCACGCAACAGATGCACATAGCCTTTTTCGGCTTCGTACCCTGGACGCTCTAACGTAAAGTAGTAAACGCCATCTCCCTCATCAGCACCGTCCCATGGGTTTAGGTGGTAATCAGAAACATCGTAACATTTTCTTCCCCAGCGGTCAAAGATTTTAACCACGTTTCCTGGGTGTAAATCCAACGCAACAATATTGAAATGCTGGTTTCCTTGAATGTTAGATTCTGGGTTGAAGACATTAGGATAGTCTAGTGTACAATCAACTACTTCGTAAATGATTTCTTGTGAATCGTTACCACATTGGTTGCTTACAGTGGCTACCACATGGAAAGAGGTGTCAATAGGATTGTAAGCCATTGAGTCTGTTCCGGCAATAACTAATGTGTCTTCGTTTGTGCCAAACGGTGCCCAGCTAAAGTCTGTGTAAAGCTGTGTGTTTGTTGTAAAGGTGATGATTGCATCATCTTCAACACAAACTCTATTTGTATCAATTGTAACTGCAATTGTTGGTGCAGGTGTAAAGAATACATCAACCGAATCTTTCATTCCGCACTCATCATCTGTAAATACAAATCGGTAAGCACCTTCAGAAGATGCTGTAACGTCTGGTGTTCCGTCTGTTGCAGATGGCGCAAAATCTGCTGTAGCTCCTTCAGGAGATGAGAATGCCCAACTACCACCAGAGGTTGTATAAACAGCACTTAAATCTGCTGT
>JBMYXX010000017.1:0-20709 GCA_049608805.1 Flavobacteriales bacterium
CATGTAATATTTTCTCTACACAAGATCAGGCTGCTGCTGCAATTGCTGCAACAGGTGTTCCTGTTTTTGCTTGGAAAGGCCTAACAGACGAAGAATTCGACTGGTGTATTGATCAAACCATTCATGGTTTTGAAGGAGGAAAACCTTTAAACATGATTTTAGATGATGGTGGTGACTTGACAAACATGGTGTTTGATAAATACCCAGAGTTATGCGCTGGCATTAAAGGACTTTCTGAAGAAACTACAACTGGTGTTCACAGATTGTACGAAAGAATGAAGAACGGCACTTTAGTAATGCCAGCAATCAACGTAAACGATTCGGTTACTAAATCTAAGTTCGATAACAAGTACGGTTGTAAAGAGTCTCTAGTTGATGCAATTAGAAGAGCTACCGATGTAATGATGGCAGGAAAAGTTGCTGTTGTTGCAGGTTACGGAGATGTTGGTAAGGGTTCTGCTGCTTCTTTAAGCGGTGCTGGCGCTAGAGTAATTGTTACTGAGATTGATCCAATTTGCGCGCTTCAAGCTGCAATGGACGGATTTGAAGTAAAGAAGATGGATGATGCCTGTAAAGAGGCAAACATCATTGTTACTACAACGGGTAACTTCAACATTATTCAAGGAAAGCACTTTGAATCAATGAAAGACCAAACTATCGTTTGCAACATCGGTCATTTCGATAATGAGATTGATATGGCTTGGTTAAACGGTAAGTATGGTGATACAAAAGACACTATCAAGCCTCAAGTTGATCAGTACAACATCAACGGAAAAGTAATTTTTGTTCTTGCAGAGGGTAGATTAGTAAACTTAGGTTGCGCAACTGGTCATCCTTCGTTTGTAATGAGTAATTCATTCACAAACCAAACACTAGCTCAACTAGAGCTTTGGAATAACTCTGATGCTTACGGAAACGAGGTTTACATGCTCCCTAAGCACCTTGACGAGAAAGTTGCAAGATTACACTTGGCTAAGATTGGTGTTGAGTTAGAAACCCTAACTCAAGAACAAGCCGACTACATTGATGTAAAAGTTGAAGGTCCTTACAAAGTGGACCATTACAGATACTAAAAACTGTTAATGCTTAAGCACAAAAGCCCCTTAATTGGGGCTTTCGTGTTTTTAGGATGTACTTTTTTTAATTTGCGAACGATTAAGAGATACAATGAGTTCAGAATTAGATTACGAAATGGAATACAACACGGCTCGCGAGCTGATGCAAATTCCAGAATATGGCCGCAACATCCAGAAGATGATTGAGTTTGCCAAAACCATTGAGGATAGAGAAGAGCGGAATCAAGCCGCCAAGTCTATTATCAAAGTAATGGGGCAGGTGAATCCGGCATTAAAGAACCAAGAAGGGCTTACCCATAAAATATGGGACCATATGTTCATCATATCTGGTTTCGATTTTGATGTTGATTCTCCGTTTCCAAAGCCGTTGAAAGAAGATTTTGAACTAGGCCCGGATCAAATTCCTTATCCAGATTCAGTTCCAAGATATCGCCATTACGGGAAAGTTGTAATTCAAATGGTGAAAAAAGTAGCGGCAGAAGAGAATGAGGAAGAACGCGTAAAGATGGGTGTGGCAATTGCCAACGTAATGAAACGCGCGTATCTAAATTGGAATCGAGATTCGGTAGAAGACAGAGTGATTAAAAAAGACTTGTTAGATATTTCTGAAGGCAAAATAGTTCTGCCAGAAGATGTTGATTTAGCGCCATCTAAAACGCTAATCGACCCAACGCTTAAAGGAAGCAATAACAGCAATAAGCGTAAGCGTAAGGGAGGTCGAAACAACAATAACAATCGCAAGAAGGGTAACAACAATCGTAGAAACAACAATAGAAACTAAGCATGGCTTCATTTGAGATCATTGGAGGAAACAAACTGAAAGGAGAATTGGTTCCCCAAGGAGCCAAAAATGAGGCGTTGCAGATTCTTTGTGCGGTTCTTCTCACCCCAGAGAAAGTCACCATTTCTAACATTCCCAACATTAGGGATGTAAATAAGCTAATAGACTTGCTGCGCGATTTAGGCGTAAAAGTCAAGCAGCTGGCAGAAGATACTTACGAGTTTATTGCCGATGATGTTGATTTAGAACACCTTCATTCTGATGAATACAAGAAGAAAGGTTCTGGCCTTAGAGGTTCAATTATGGTTGTTGGGCCAATGCTTGGCCGATTTGGTAAAGGATACATTCCGCAGCCAGGAGGCGACAAAATTGGACGAAGACGTTTAGATACGCATTTCATCGGCTTTCAAAAGCTAGGTGCCAAGTTTGAATATTTAGCCGATGAGCAATTCTACAAAGTAGAAGCGAGTAACCTTCAAGGTTGCTACATGCTCTTAGATGAAGCCTCTGTAACAGGAACCGCCAATATTGTAATGGCAGCTGTTTTGGCCAAAGGCCGAACAACAATTTACAATGCGGCTTGCGAACCATACCTACAGCAACTTTGCAAAATGCTAAACCGAATGGGTGCCAACATTTCTGGCATCGGTTCTAACATGATAATTATTGATGGCGTTGAGGAACTTCACGGAACCGAACACCGCTGTTTGCCAGACATGATTGAGATTGGCTCATTCATCGGCCTAGCCGCAATGACCAAATCTGAAATCACAATTAAGGATGTAAGCTTCCCAGATTTAGGGCTCATTCCAACCATATTCCAAAAGCTTGGAATTAAGATGGAGTTACGCGGAGATGATTTATACATTCCTTCGCAAGATTCTTACGAAATAGAATCCTTTATTGATGGATCAATTTTAACGGTTGCAGATGCACCTTGGCCTGGATTTACTCCAGATTTGTTGAGTATCATCCTTGTGGTTGCTACGCAGGCAAAAGGTAGCGTGCTTATTCATCAGAAGATGTTTGAAAGTCGCCTTTTCTTCGTGGATAAACTCATTGATATGGGCGCGAAGATTATTCTTTGTGACCCGCACCGAGCTACGGTTATAGGAATGGATCACCAGGTAGAATTACGCGGAATTCAAATGACTAGCCCAGACATTAGAGCAGGGGTTTCATTGCTTATTGCAGCACTTTCAGCAGACGGTAAGAGTTTGATTCACAATATTGAACAGATAGATCGTGGATATCAGAATATTGACACACGTTTAAACGCCATTGGTGCGAACATCAAAAGGCTTTAATTGTTGTCATCCTGAGTGTCCCGATTGTTTCATTGGGATGAATCGAAGGATGGTATGGTTGTTGTCTTAGTAATGACTTCGTAAGTAGATAGTCAATCATAATTTTACAGAAAATAAAGAGAATGAAAAAGATAGGATTTATAGCAGTTTTGAGTTTGCTTTTTGCTGGTACTAGCGTTTACGCTGGTGGCGGAGAAGGAGATAAAATAGAAGCCACGGAAGTAAAAGTTGGATTGAATATTGGCGATGAAGCGCCAGAGTTAAAATTCAAAAACACGGATGGAAAAGAAGTGTCTCTTTCTTCATTGAGAGGAAAAATTGTTCTAATTGATTTTTGGGCGTCTTGGTGTAAACCGTGCAGAATGGAAAACCCAAATGTTGTTGGTGCTTACAATAAGTTTAGCGATGCTAACTTTAAAAATGCCAAGGGTTTTGAGATTTACGGAGTGTCTTTAGATAAAAGCAAAGAGCGTTGGGTTCAAGCTGTTAAGCAAGACAAATTAGACTGGATAAATGTAAGCGATTTGGGAGGCTGGAACAGTGCTGGTGCGGCAACGTATGGCGTTCGTTCTATTCCGGGTAATTTCTTGATTGATGCGAATGGCGTAATCATCGCCAAGAACCTTCGCGGAGCAAACCTTCACGCAGAATTACAGAAGTTGGTTGCCAACTAAACACCAACTCAGAATATATATTGATGAAAGGCAGGATGACATCCTGCCTTTTTTACTTTTGCGCCAGTCAAAAACGGCCAAAAAACTGCCATAATGTCTATAGAATTGGCACGGCAAATTTTTTGATAATGGCCTAGGCAGAATAAACAAGCAATGAGCAAGAAAGAAGAAACCAAAAAAGAAGTTCTAGAGAACGAAAGTTTGGAGAATGAAAATCAGGCAGAAACACCTGAAGTTGAAGCAAAGGAGGAAGAGGTGAAAGATCCGTTAGAAGAGCTTCAAGAAAGTTACAATCAGCTTAACGATAAGTACTTAAGATTGTATTCAGATTTTGAGAATTTTAGAAAGAGAACAGCTAAGGAACGTTTAGATTTAATGAAGTCTGGCGGAGAAGACGTGTTCAAAATTCTTCTTCCAGTTGTTGATGATTTCGAGCGTGCTCAGGCTAACATGGAAACGGCCAAAGATGTGCCAAGCGTAAAGGAAGGCGTTGAGCTGATTTACAACAAACTCGTTAAAGAGTTAGAGGCGAAAGGCTTAAAACCTATGAATGCAACTGGAGAAGTTTTCGATTCTGAGTTTCATGAAGCGATTACGCAAATCCCAGCTCCTGACAAGAAAATGAAAGGAAAGGTGGTTGATGAAATTGAGAAAGGTTATTTCTTAAACGATAAAGTAATTCGGTTTGCCAAAGTTGTGGTTGGCTCGTAAGTAAAAAGGTAATGGCAAAACGAGATTATTACGAAGTATTAGGCGTAAACAAAGGCGCTTCTGAGTCAGAAATTAAGAAGGCGTATCGTAAGATGGCCGTAAAATTTCATCCAGATAAAAACCCCGGTGATGCTTCGGCAGAAGAGAAGTTTAAGGAAGCAGCAGAAGCATACGAAGTTCTAAGTAACGCTGATAAAAAATCGCGGTACGACCAATTTGGCCATTCTGGAATGAGTGGTGCTGGTGGCTTCGGTGGTGGCGGAGGTGGAATGAACATGGACGACATCTTTAGCCAATTCGGAGACATTTTCGGAGGCGGCTTTGGTGGTGGCGGAGGTTTTGGTGGCGGAGGTCGCAGAACCAGAGTAAACAAAGGCTCTAACCTTCGCGTTCGCGTTAAGCTAAACTTGCAAGAGGTTGCAAACGGAGTTACCAAAAAGCTAAAGGTTAACAAGTACATCGGTTGTGACGATTGCAATAGTACAGGTGCAGATGATGGTAAAATGAGTACCTGTAGTACGTGTGGTGGCCGAGGCCAAGTAACGCGCGTAATGAATACGCCACTTGGGCAAATGCAAACGGCTTCAACTTGTCCTTCTTGTAACGGCCAGGGCCAAACAATTGTAAATAAGTGTACTTCTTGCTATGGCGATGGAATCATTAAAGGAGAGGAAGTTATTGAGGTTAAAATCCCTGCAGGCGTTGGAAACGACATGCAACTTTCTGTTCGTGGAAAAGGAAATGCTGGAGCAAAATCTGGCGTTCCCGGAGACCTGATTGTTTTGGTTGAGGAGGAAGAGCACGATTTGCTTAAACGCGATGGCAGCAACCTGCATTATGAATTGCATGTCTCATTTGTTGATGCTGCGTTAGGTACAACAGTTGAGGTTCCAACCATTGAAGGAAAAGCCAAGATTAAAGTAGAAGCAGGTACGCAAAGCGGAAAATTATTGCGTTTAAGAGGCAAAGGATTACCAGACCTAGATTACGGGCGAAAAGGAGACATTCTGGTTCATACAAACGTTTGGATTCCTAAGAAGCTTTCTAAGGATGAGAAAAGGGCGTTAGAGCAACTAAGAGGTTCTGAGAATTTTCAGCCTGATCCGGGAAAGGGAGAAAAGAGCTTTTTCGATAAGATGAAAGACTATTTTCACAATTAGTGAATAGCCACCAGCGATAAGCGAATAGTACTTTAACTCCGTCAACTCAATAAACAACTCTCTTTGTCAAATTCAATATTCAAGGCCGAAAATGTAAGCAAAGCCTACGCAGGTCACGTAGCCATTGAGAACATCAGTATTGAAGTTCCGGAAGGCTCAATTTTTGGATTGCTTGGACCAAATGGTGCTGGTAAAACAACTTTTATCAGAATCATCAATCAGATTACGGGTCCAGATACTGGCAATCTTTTGTTTAGAGGCGAAAAGCTAGAAGCAAAGCATCTTCAGCAGATAGGTTATTTGCCTGAAGAAAGAGGACTATACAAGAAGATGAAGGTTGGAGAGCAGGCTTTGTACTTGTGTCAGCTTAAAGGACTTTCTAAAAAAGATGCGTTAGAGCGTTTAAAGTTTTGGTTTGAGAAGTTTGAAATTCAGGAATGGTGGAACAAGAAGGTTGAGGAACTTTCTAAAGGAATGGCGCAAAAAGTACAGTTCATTGTAACTGTTTTGCATCAGCCTAAATTGTTGATTTTGGATGAGCCGTTTAGCGGTTTCGACCCAATTAATACAAACCTGATTAAGGAAGAAATTCTTCAGCTAAAGAAGAACGGAACCACAATAATTTTCTCCACTCATAACATGGGTTCGGTAGAAGAGTTGTGTGATCACATTGCATTGATTAATGATTCTCGTGTAATTCTCGAAGGAGAAGTAAACGAAGTGCGAGAACGTTTCAGTAGTAAAACTTACAACATAGATTTTCACGGTTCTATGATGCAGCTTGGCAGTTCTCTTGGAACTTATGGGGAGTTGTTGAACCACGAAACAGATGACGACCACATGGACGCCACGGTTCGCTTAGTGAATGGTGCAACCACAAATCAACTGCTCGGAAATATTATGAGAACGGTTGAGATTAAAGGTTTTCAGGAAGTGATACCAAGCATGAATGATATTTTTATTCGTGCCGTAGAAGAGTATAACGCAAAAGAGGTAATCGCATGAACAAGATTGGCTTAATCATCAGGCGAGAATACCTTACCAGAGTTCGTAAGAAGTCGTTCGTTATCATGACCATTTTGGGTCCTGTGCTTATGGCGGCCTTATTCATTGTGCCTGTTTGGTTGGCGCTAAATGAGGAAGACGATGCCAATATTTTGGTGATTGATGAAAGCAGTTTGTTCACGCAGAGAATGACTGATACAGACAATATTCATTTTCACTTTCCGGAGGCGGGAGTTGGCTTAGATAGCGCCAAAGTCCAGATGATTGCTAGCGAGGATTATGATGCCGTGCTCTTTATCCATAATCGTATTATGACAAGCACAGCTGGTATTCAGTTGATTTACGATAGCCAACCTGGAATAAACGTCATTCGATACATTGAAAACACGATTGAGAACGATATTGAGAAGTTCAAATTGGCTAAATCTGGGATTGATCATGCAACCATGGAAGCGGCCAAAACCAACGTGAGATTGGTGACTACCAAGTTAGATGAGGTAGGAGAGGAGAGCAAGAGCAATACGGAGTTGAGTATGGTGGTAGGCATGTTTAGCGGCATTCTTATTTACATGTTCATTTTCCTTTATGGCGTGCAGGTTATGCGCGGTGTAATCGAAGAAAAGACAAGTAGAATTATCGAGGTAATTGTTTCCTCGGTAAAGCCTTTTGAATTGATGATGGGGAAAATCATCGGTATTGCGCTGGTTGGCTTAACTCAATTCTTGCTTTGGACGGTTTTGTCTTCGACTCTAATCATGGGAAGCCAAATGTTGGTTGAAGATTACTTTGCCAAAGAAGACCCTGCAACAAGTATTGAACAGGCCCTCACAGCAACTCAATCCATTGCTCCAGAAGCTGAGGAAGAAGTTGCTGTGGAGCTTAATGAAGAAGCCGTTAATGAGATTTTTGCAAGCATAAGTCAGATAGATTTTCCAATCATTTTGGGGAGTTTCTTATTCTACTTTTTAGGTGGTTATTTGATTTACAGTGCGCTGTTTGCTGCAGTTGGTTCTGCGGTAGATAACGAAGCAGATTCGCAGCAGTTTATGTTGCCAATCACCATGCCCATTATCTTCTCGTTTGTAATGGCTCAGGTAGTTATTAATAACCCCGAAAGCCCAATGTCTTTCTGGTTGTCAATGATTCCGTTTACTTCTCCAATTATCATGATGGTGCGTATTCCGTTCGGAGTTCCGTATTGGGAATTAGGCCTGTCCATGTTTCTGTTGGTTCTCGGGTTTATCGGAACAACTTGGTTGGCAGGTAGAATTTATCGCACAGGTATTCTGATGTACGGGAAGAAAATCAACTACAAAGAGCTATGGAAATGGCTTCGTTATCATTGATGCGATTAGCCGTAATCGACCTCGGAACAAACACGTTCAATCTTCTTGTTGTTGAAATAAACGGTAAGGAATTCACGCCAGTTTTCAATACCAAACGTGCCGTTAAAATTGGCGAAGGAGCACTAATAGCTGGTAAGCTTTTGCCAGAACCAATCAATCGCGGAAAGGCAACGCTAGCCGAATATCAAGGCATTATTAGCAAGCATAAATGCGATAAGACTTTTGCTTTTGCAACGTCTGGAATTAGAAGCACAAGTAATGGACAAAACTTCGTTGATGAAGTCAAATCAGAGATTGGACTCGACATCAACATTATTGACGGAGAAGAAGAGGCTCAGTTAATCTATGATGGCGTTGATTTAGCAATCCCATTTTCGGAAACGCCAAGTGTGGTTATGGATATTGGTGGTGGTAGCACAGAGTTTATCATTGCTGATAATTCTGGAGTTCTTTGGAAGAAAAGCTACAAGCTTGGAATCTCGCGCATATTGCAAAAGTTGGAGCCAGCCAATCCTGTTAGTCAAACGGATTTAGAAAATTTGAATAAACTCTTAGCTGCTGAATTGGTTGAACTCGTTGCTAAATGCAAAAGTTTGGGCATCAAAACGCTAGTTGGGTCATCAGGTAGTTTCGACAGTTTTGCTGAAATGCTTTGGGCGCAAAAAGGAGTTAAGAAAACAACCAAAGAGATAGTTTCCGATGAGTTTGATTTGAATGAAGTCAGCCAGCTCCATACTCAACTAATATCGTCCGATTGGAAAACGAGAAGTCAAATTCCAGGATTGGTAGAAATGCGCGTTGATACCATTCATTTGGCTTCATACTTTGTGCAATGGGTTCTTGAAAACTGCGGTTTGGAGAGGTTGTTGCTTTCCACCTACGCATTAAAAGAAGGAGTTGTGCATCGTGTAATGGAAGATCGACTTTAACGAAAATCCGAAGCTCGAAAAGCATAATTTCGAAACTTGTTGAATTGGTATCTGGCGTTTTGCTAAAACCTCATACCTAAAACCTTACTCTTAAAGAAAATGGCTAAGATTCTGATTATTGATGACGAGAGAAGTATCCGAAATGCGATACGAGAAATTCTAGAATACGAGAAGTTTCAGGTTGATGAAGCCGAGGATGGACTTTCTGGTGTTGTAAAAGTAAAAGGAGGCAAGTATGATGTGATTTTGTGTGACATCAAAATGCCTAAAATGGACGGTACGGAAGTGTTAGAGCGCATTATGCTCCTTGCTCCAGATACACCAGTTGTTATGATTTCGGGTCATGGAGATGTAGAAACTGCGGTTCATTTGTTGAAGGAAGGTGCGTACGATTACATTCCTAAGCCGCTTGATTTGAATCGACTTTTGGTTTCTGTCCGAAATGCGCTAGATAGAACCGAAATAGTTGCGGAGACCAAAAAGCTCAGAAAGAAAGTGAGCAAGAGTTACGAAATGATTGGCGAGTCTGCTGGAATAAAGCAGGTTCTGGAAATGATTGAGAAAGTTGCTCCAACAGATGCACGAGTTCTGGTTACTGGTCCTAACGGAACGGGAAAAGAGCTTGTGGCAAGAGCTATTCATGAGAAAAGTGAAAGAGCTGAAAATGCTTTGATTGAAGTGAATTGCGCGGCCATTCCGTCCGAGTTGATTGAGAGTGAGTTGTTTGGTCATGAGAAAGGTGCTTTTACATCTGCCATCAAACAGAAAAAAGGAAATTTTGAAACAGCATCTGGAGGTACATTATTCTTAGATGAAATTGGAGACATGAGCCTTTCAGCGCAAGCAAAAGTGCTCAGGGCTTTACAAGAGAATAAGATTAGTAGAGTAGGTGGGGAGAAGGAAATTCAGGTTGATGTTCGTGTAATTGCGGCAACCAATAAAGACCTCAGAAAAGAGATTGAAGCGGGTAATTTTCGAGAAGACCTTTATCACCGTTTGGGTGTGATTCTCATTAAAGTTCCGGCCCTAAACGATAGAAAGGATGATATTCCATTGTTGGTAGAACACTTTCTGGGGATGATTTGCGATGAGCAAGGAGTTGCCAAAAAGCTAATTGACTCAGCGGCAATTAAGGAACTACAGGACTACAATTGGACTGGGAATATCCGTGAGCTAAGAAATGTGGTCGAGAGGCTTGTAATTCTTTCAGGTAAATCCATTACCAAGAAAGACGTTGAACAATTTGTGAAGTTGTAATGTTTAGAGGATTACTAGTCATTTTATTGAGCATAGTTGCAAGTTTGGCAATAGCTCAAAAACCAATTGAGCGCATTGCTTTTGGTTCTTGCGGACATCAAGTTGGAGAACAGTTTATCTGGAACTCAGTAATTGCCATGGATCCAGAATTGTGGATTTGGCTTGGCGATAACATCTACGGAGACACGGAAGATATGAGTGTGCTGAGAAGGAAGTATCAGCAACTTGGCGATAATTACAATTATGGTTTGCTGAAAGAGAAATGCCCAATTATTGCTACTTGGGATGACCATGATTACGGGGTGAATGATGGAGGAAAAGAATATCCTAAAAGAGCTGAAAGCCAAGAGGTATTTCTAGAGTTCTTTGAGGAGCCATCTGCTAGTCCAAGATGGAAACAAGAAGGGATTTACACGAGTTATGAGTACGGTTCGGATGATAAGCAGGTAAAGGTGATTTTGCTTGATCAGCGCTACCATCGAGAAGAACCAGACACCGATGGAGATGTTTTGGGAGAAACACAATGGAAATGGCTAGAGGAGCAGTTCAGAAGTTCCACAGCCAAGGTTGTAATTGTTGGAGCTAGTTTTCAGTTCGTGTCAGACCAACATCCGTTTGAGTCTTGGGGGCATTTTCCTAGTGCTAGAGAAAGAATGCTGAAGCTGATTAAAGACACGGGAGTTAAAGGTGTAATCTTTATTTCTGGCGATAGACACTTTGCCGAAATCTCGAAGTTGGAAAGAGATAATTTGCCTTATCCGATTTACGATTACATGTGTAGCGGTTTAACTCATGCTAACAATTTCATGATTGAGAAAAATCCGCATAGAATGAAGAAAATGCGGTACATGCATAGAAACTTTGGGATGATTCTGCTAGACTGGGAGAACCAATCGGTTACGCTTCAAAACCGGAAAATCAATCAGAAAGTGAGTTTTGAACATACAATTCCATTCTCGGAATTGGGATGGTAGCTTTTAAGCGATAAACCAGTTGTAAATCTGCTCAAAAAGAAATCCTGCAACCACAAACGCAGGAAAGTAACTGAGTCGCGTAAAGTTGTGAATGGAATCGAATTTCCCTTTGTAATGAGATTCTGAAGGCGATTGACCGAAGACCAAATGCATGGCAAACATGCTGATGTATTCTCCAATTTGAAAAGCAACTCCGTAAGCCAGGAGCTTCCAAATTATTGGTAAATCGTATAGGTACGGAACTGCAATTTGAATCCAGAATATGGGAAGAATGATTCCGTAAATAAGTGCGTACAGGATACTCCAGTATCCGAAAAATCGAACGTCAACAGATTTTCTTCCACCTTTTAGAAACTGTTCAATGGAGTCGTAAACCGAAGTGAAAACCACTTCGAACAAACACCCGAATGCGGTAAAAAGTAGTCCTAGCTTTACGTATTCCAAGATGGCTAAACTAGGTGTTCAGTTAGCTGAGTAAACGCGGCTTCAATACCGTTAGCGTCTCCTCCGCCAGCAGAAGCATACGTTGGTTGGCCACCGCCACCGCCTTTAATGTTTGCCGCAAGCGGACGGATAAAGTCCCCAGCCTTCCAGCCTTTCGAATCAACTAAGTCTTGACTGATTACCAGATGAAGACCTGGCTTTCCGTTAGAAACTGCTCCTAAAAGCGCAACCAAGCCAGCCTCCTTTTTAAGGTCGAAACACAAGTTTTTGATAGCCGAAGAATCGTCAAGAGAAATTTTCTGGCGAATCAATTTATAACCATCTTTTTCCTCCGCTTTAGCGAGCAATTCGTCTTTTAACCCTGATGCCGCTTTAGCATTAAAACTTTCAATCTTTCGCTCCAAATCTTTGACCTGAAGTTGCAATTGTTGTACGCTTTTTAATGGGTCTTTCGTCTTCAGTACAGACTTTAACTCCGTAAGATTAGTGTAAGCCGAATTGAGAGAGTCAAATGCCTTTTTACCTGTTACAGCCTCAATTCTTCTGATGCCTGCGGCTACCGAACCTTCGTGCGTAATCTTCATTAATCCTATGTCGCCAGTAGCATTTACGTGTGTTCCTCCGCAAAGCTCAACCGAGAACTCTTGGTCGAAACTGATTACCCGAACCAAGTCGCCATACTTTTCTCCAAAAAGCGCCATTGCACCCATCTCTTTGGCGGTTCCAATTGGCACATTTCGCTTTTCATCCAAAGCAATGTTTGCTCGTATTTGAGCATTGACTTTAGTCTCAACTTCGCTCAGTTCTTCATCCGTAACCTTGCTAAAATGAGAGAAGTCAAATCGCAGATGTTCTGAGTTAACCAATGAGCCTTTTTGTTCAACATGCTCTCCTAAAACATCCCGCAATACGGCATGAAGCAGGTGAGTGGCCGAGTGGTTAAGCGTAGTTGTAGTTCGTTTCTCAGAATTTACAACTGCTTTGAATTTCGCTTCTGGATTTGCTGGTAACTCATCAACGAAATGAATGATGAGGTCATTCTCTTTTTTTGTATCTGTGATGTAGGTTTTTGCCCCGTCAGCTTCAATAAATCCAGTGTCTCCAACTTGCCCGCCACTTTCAGCATAAAATGGAGTGATGTTGAATATTAACTGATACGAATCCTTTCCTTTCGCGGTCACCTTACGGTACCGCGTTATTGAAACATCCGTTTCCAATAAATCATAACCGACAAACTCTTCTCGATCGTCTTGCTTTAGAATAACCCAATCAGAACTTTCGGTTGCAGTAGCGGCTCTTGAACGGTCTTTTTGCTTCTGCAACCCTTCGTTAAAACCCTGAATATCAACGTGCAAGTCTTTCTCACGAGCCATCAATTCCGTTAAATCAATTGGGAACCCGAATGTGTCGTAAAGCTCAAAAGCAAAAGCGCCATCGATGGTTTTGCCGTGAAGCGAAGTAACATAGTTGTTAAACCGATCAATTCCCTTTGAAAGCGTTCTGAGGAAAGACGCTTCTTCCTCCTGAATCACTTTAGTAACAAGTTCCTGCTGATTTTTGAGTTCTGGGAAAGCATCTCCCATTTGCGATACTAAAGTTGGAACGAGTTTATGAATGAATCCTTCCTTGAAACCAAGAAAGCTGTAGCCATAACGGATTGCTCTTCGCAGTATTCTTTTAATCACATATCCAGCACCAGAATTACTCGGAATTTGTCCGTCTGTAATTGAAAATGCAACGGCTCTAACGTGGTCTGATATTACCCGAATAGCAACATCGGTCTGATTGTCGGAAGCCGTGTATTTTACTCCGCTGAGTTCAGAAATTTGATTGATAATTGGGCTGAAAACATCGGTGTCATAGTTTGATGTTTTCCCTTGTAGAGCCATGCAAAGACGCTCAAATCCCATTCCAGTATCAACGTGTTGAGCTGGAAGGTTTTCTAAAGAAGAATCAGATTTTCTGTTGAATTGAATGAAAACCAAATTCCAGATTTCTACAACCTGAGGATGGTCCATGTTCACCAATTCATGACCTGGTGTTTTGGCTCGTTCTTCGTCTGAGCGTAAATCAATATGAACCTCGGAACAAGGTCCGCAAGGCCCTTGCTCGCCCATTTCCCAAAAGTTGTCCTTCTTGTTGGCACGAAGAATTCTTTGGCCTGGTAAAAATTGCTTCCAAAGTGTTTCTGCCTCTGTGTCTGCATCTAACTTATCGGCTTTGTCGCCTTCAAAAACAGTTGCATATAATCGCTCTGGTTCTAATCCGTAAACATCAACTAGAAGTTCCCAGCACCATTCAATTGCCTCTTTTTTGAAATAATCGCCAAAGCTCCAATTGCCCAACATTTCAAACATGGTGTGGTGATAGGTGTCCACACCAACCTCTTCCAAATCGTTATGTTTTCCCGAAACTCGAAGACATTTTTGGGTGTCTGAAACCCTCACGTCCGTAGGTTTTCTGTTGCCAAGAAACACGTCCTTAAACTGGTTCATGCCAGCATTGGTAAACATCAAGGTTGGGTCATCTTTTACAACCATTGGTGCAGAAGGCACAATTCTATGCTGTTTCGATTCGAAAAAGTCGAGGAATTTCTGACGTATCTCGTTGCTAGTCATTTGCTGTTTGATCTTTTAATCAAATTCGGTCGCTTAACTCATTGTAAAATAGCACGTTTGGCAATTTTCTTAAATTCGCGGAGCGACCGTCTTTTAAGGGCGCCAAAATTAAGGAATACGATAGAATGTCTAAGGTCAAATTCCAGTTTGATAAACGTACCCTAACCTATAGAAAGGTTGAGGTAGGAACGAAGCAGATTTTGCTTCGCGGACTTGGGTATGTTGGGGCCGCTTCGGTATTCTCTGTGCTGGTTATTCTAATCTTCACCACGTTTTTCGATTCTCCTAAAGAAAAGCAACTGAAGCGCGAGATAGCACAGGTTGAGTTGCAGTACAAATTGCTGAACAACCGAATGAGTCGTGTTGATCAGGTTTTGGCGGAGTTACAGGAGAAAGACGATGATATTTATCGTGTAATTTTTGAAGCAGAACCAATCCCGAACTCTGTTCGGAATGCAGGTTTTGGAGGGGTGAACAGATACCGCGAATTAGAACGGTTAAATAATTCTGACATCGTTATTGGAACGACCAAAAGGTTGGACGAGTTAACCAAGAAGTTGGTTGTTCAGTCACGTTCGTTTGATGAGGTAATGACCCTGGCGAAAAACAAGGAGGAATTGTTGGCGAGTATTCCTGCCATTCAGCCCGTGGCTAACGAAAAATTAAAGCGAGTTGCTTCAGGGTTTAACTACAGAATTCATCCAATTTATAAAGTGCGTCATTTCCATACTGGAATTGATTTCACCGCTCCTAGAGGAACGGAAATTTACGCAACTGGAAATGGGAAAGTTCATGATGTAATCATGAAAAAAAGAGGTTATGGTTACCACGTAATTATTGACCACGGATACGGCTACAAAACGCTCTATGCTCACATGAGTAAGTTCAAGGTTAAGAAGGGCGAGACGATTAAACGTGGAGATGTAATTGGATATGTAGGAAGTACGGGAACGAGTACCGCACCGCACCTTCATTACGAAGTAATTAAGAACGGAGAGAAGATTAATCCGATGAATTTCTTCTTTAATGACCTGACGCCAGAAGAGTACGAGAAAGTACTCGAATTGTCATCTCAGGCAAACCAATCGTTTGATTAATTTCAGGTAATGACACCTTACAAGGAAAAACCAATAACCAAGCTTTACTACTCCATTGGAGAGGTTGCCAAAATGTTTGATGTAAACGCATCCTTAATTCGCTTTTGGGAAAAGGAATTTGACATTCTAAAGCCGAAAAAAAACGCCAAAGGAAATAGACTATTTAGGCAAGCTGATGTAGATAACCTAAAGGTGATTTATCACTTAGTGAAAGAGCGCGGGTTTACGCTTGATGGCGCAAAAAAGAAGCTTCGCGAGAATAAAGGCGATACCATTCAGAATGAAGAAATCGTTGAGCGTTTAAAGGATATTCGCGGCTTTTTGGTTGAGCTACGCGATAATCTGTAACTACACCTGAGGCATTGTTGCCTTTTCTCTTACTACTTCTCCAAATTCTTTTCCAGAAGCTTTAGCCTCTGCCCAAGAAACAAAGTCGAAGTATTCAAAAGCTGAACTTTCCAGTTGGTCGTCTTTTAGCCCTTTCATCTTTTCTAGAAATACCTCGTATTGCTCATTCTCGGTAATCTTATCTGGTGATTTGAGCAATTTGCTAATCAGCTCTAAAAACGAGGTTTCAAACTTGAAATAACGGTTTCTTGTGCTCAGGTAGCGTTGAGTGGAGCGCAGTGCGTATGGTAAAAGGTTCTTGTTGTTCAGCTCAATATGAATAAGCAAATTCAACAATTGCCCAAAGCAATAAATGTCCAGACTCTTAGAAATGTCAATGTCATTCAGTAAGCGATTGGTCCATCTTAGCGCATCGTTATACTTTCTTGCTCCGAAGTAAATAATGGCAATATTGAAGTAAAAGAATGCCTTTCTAACGCTATTCAACTTATGCTCATAAAGCATTAGGCCGTTCTCTATTTGCGGAATAATTTCTAAACCTTTTTCAAATTCTCCTGTCAAGAAATAGATGGTAAGTTCAATGGAGTTGGCGCTTGAGAAAAGCTTGATTTCAAGATCTTCATTGTTCTTGATTTCCATTGTTTCAGGCAATCCGCGTAGCTTCTTTAAATAGAAGAACACGGCATCAAAATCTTTAAGCTGGCTTGCTACATAAACAATGTTTGTGAGAATGGAGAAATAGATGTTCGGCTCTTCCTGGAACTTATCTAGATTAAGTTCAATGTGGTCAACATTAGCTTTCAAGTATTTGAACGAATTGCCGTAATCACCAACTCCAAAATAGTATGCGCTATATATATGGTTGTACAGATATTCTGATTGATGAAACAAATGTTCTGGTTCTCTGTCAATAAGCGTATCGTCAATAATAGACTTGAGGCGAGTTAAGCCTTCTTCCGTCCTGGCTTTGCCACGTTTGTTGAGAATGTTGAATAACCTACTTTTTACTCCCCAGAAATCATTGTAAACCTCAATCAGTTTTGTAATACGAGTGTTCTCAACCATCATGGCCTCTAGCTCATCATCACCAATGTTCTCGTAATTGTCCTTTTCAATAAGGAGTTTTTCCCACATAAATATCTCTAGAAGAGAGGTATGCTTGTCATATTTATAGGCAAGTTTTTTAGCTCCGTCAAGTAATTTTTGGCTCTGTCCGTATAAGCTCTTTTTGTACAGGATTTCAGCACAATGGAGGGTTCTTTTTAATTGTGCATCAATTGAACTGTTAGAGTGGTAAGCATCAAGCGCTCTTAGAATTACATCGTAAAGCCTAGTCTTGGCAATAGGAAGTGAACGAACGAGGGTTGGATTCTTGAGGTTTTTCTTCAATAACGCCTCGTCATATTCCTTCTGCTTGTCAATGGCATCAAACAATAGCTGATGATTGTTCTTGTCGCCCGCTTGTTTAGACGTGTAAACTTTGAAGTACCGTTTCTCCGCTTTAGAAAGAGACCGTATCAACTGAAAAACTTTATCTGAGGAAGTCTTAGACATGTAATTTAAATTAACGGATTTGTAACGGATAAATTGGTTGGACTTGTAATTAATGATTCGACATTGGATGACAATAAGGAAAAGCCGATTGAAAATTCGGGACTTTGTTTTGTGCTTAGTTTTAGAATAATCGGGTCTTTCATTTTTCGCGCTATTTCCGTATCTTTAAGATAACTCACTAAATCTTTTCGTTAGACCTGTAATTAAACAAATGTTGATGGCGGCTTTAGACCGTTGATGTGTAATAATTGAGGGTTTTGTTGAATTGGCTTAGAGATGTAATAGAAGAGCAATAAAGATTTGGCTTTAAGTAGTTGATAAACAATAAGATAAACTGAAAATGAACGGGATTGCAGTCGTTTTGAGGTGTATAGAATGGTCGCTCAGGTGGTTTGACCAACCACAACACCCTACCTAACTTTAGGCTAGAGTTTGAAGGAAACAGAAGTAGAACCCCAAAAATTGAATACCATGAAAAACATTTACAAGAGTTTAAAAGACAGAGAGCCAGCTAAAAAGTTGGTGAGAATTTCGGCCATTATCATAATGGTTGCGGTTTGGATTCTTATAGATAAGGGTAACATCTACGGACAAAGCATTTCCGATAGAGATGTAATTTCTAAATCTAAGTCAGAATCTATCGCTCCATCAGCGCTTTTGAGAGAAGGTGAGGATTTAAGAGATGGAGATGAATTGCCAATTGTTGATGAGGGTGACTTGTTCACCATTAAGCCAAATCCGGTACAACATGAACTCGTTTTCGATTTTGAGTTTACTGTAAAGACCACAATTCCTTACGAAGTGTTAGATCCATTAGGAAGACTTGCATTTCAAGGCGCTTTTGAGCCAGGAGTGGTAACCCAGTCTCTAGACTTCTCTAGATTAAAAACAGGTATGTATATCGTAAGAATGCATCTTGGAGATAAGCTTGAAGTTAGACGAGTAATCAAGAAATAAATTAACACGCGTACACCTCGTTCTTTGAAATACTGATAAGAAGAATAAACGACTGCAATCCCGTTTCTTCAATCTCAGAGATAATTGTTGGCAGACAAGTAGTTTCCAACATAATCAGCAACTCCTTCCTCTAACGAGTGAAAAGGTTTTGTGTAGCCAATACCCACCAACTTGGCCATATTGGCCTCAGTAAAGTATTGATATTTATCTCTGATATCTAATGGTGTATCTACAAAGCTGATGTTCTCAGTTTGGCCCATGGCCTTAAATGTGGCTTTGGTTAAATCGAGAAAGGTTCTGGATTTTCCAGTGCCAAGATTGTAGATTCCAGAATGTTTTCTAGACTCCATTAAAAATATGCAAACGTCCACTATGTCCTTCACATAAATGAAGTCTCGCAATTGCTCGCCATCCTGATATCCCTCATTATGCGAGCGAAAGAGCTTCATTTCGCCAGTTTGTGTGATTTGGCGAAAAGCGTGAAGGATAACGGATGCCATTCTTCCTTTATGATATTCGTTTGGGCCATACACGTTGAAGAATTTCAACCCTGACCAGAAAAATGGTTTGGTAGCCTGGTCAATGGCCCAACAATCGAATTCGTTTTTCGACTCACCGTAAGGGTTTAAGGGTTTGAGGTTTTTAATTACGGAATGATTGTCCTCAAATCCGAGTTCTCCCAAGCCGTAGGTCGCAGCCGATGAAGCATAGATTAAAGGAAGTCCGAATTCGACACATAGATTCCATACATTTTTTGAATAGTTGACATTCAGGTCTTGGAAAATCTGTTGGTTGAATTCGGTGGTGTCTGTTCTTGCACCTAGATGAAAGATTACTTGAATGAAGCGATGGTTGTCTTCAATCCACTTAAAAAAGTCTTTTCTGTCAACCTTGGCAGTAAGTTCTTTACCTGCAAGGTTTTTGTTTTTGGCAGCGTTGCTGAAATCGTCAACAGCAACAAGGTCAACGTATCCGGCAGATTTAAGGCCAGATATAAGACAGCTTCCAATAAAACCTGCGGCTCCGGTAACTACAATCATTAGTTGAAAATTAGGAGAGTGTTGCCATCAAAAGATGTGTTGTATTGATGAAGCCCAATGTTTGCTGGACCATCAATAGGTGCACCATCAACAATGAGAAATTTAGATTCGCAACACTCGCTATCAACGGCAGAAATGTCTGTAGATTCCATGTCAACACGGCAAACGTCATCCACCTGAAAGGTGCAATGCCTGTCGTAAGCTCTAAACTCATTCGGAGAAAATCTATAAACGATAATTCCCTGAGAACCACCTCCAATGGTGAGCCATCCGCCAACGGCAAGCAACGGTGCAAACTGAGGGTTAGAAACGGTGAGTTGCAGGTTTACCGGAACATACGGAATGCCGCTTATGGTTCCTTTCCTGCAAGAGCCCGCACAAATAATTGTGTAGAGAAAAAACGAAACAAGCGTAATGCGGACGTAGTTCATGCCGTAAAGTTAGAAGTTACAACAGAGTTGGTTTTGCATTATTTTGTTGCATTGAATAAATGAGCTAATTATTAGCTTGTAGCCGTTAGTGTCAGTTTAGATACACAGAAAACAAATAGTACATGTCATATTTGGCGCAGATGAAATTGTTAAAACGCATTTCCCTTCTCATTTTCTTATCAGTATTAACAAGTATTGGGTTTGCACAAAGCTCTGCCACAAAAAGGCAGAAGGAAGCAGACAAGAAACAGGAAGCGCTTAAAAAGGAAGAGAAAAAAGCGCAGGAAAAAGGAGTTAAACGACACTGGAAAAGCCAGGATAAGGCTACCAGAAAAAGAATGAAGGCTACAAAAAGAAAGAATAAGAAAGCCAACAGACCAAAGAAATGGTCTGTTAAAAGGAGGAGAGAATAATGGAAATTGAGAACATAATATATGTGGTAATTGGTATTGGCTGGTTTGTGTGGAACACCTATCGGAAAGCTAAGGCGGGCAAACAAACTCAGCCAAAGCCAAAACGGAGGAGGCAAGCTCCAGTAGATTCGGAGCCAGCAGCTGAGCCTTTTAAGTCGTTGGAGGATATGATTCTTGAACAGTTTGGAGAGAAGAAAACACCGGAACCGGTTGTTGTTGAGTCAAGAAAACACGAAAATCAGGACAAATTTTTGAGTCATGATTTGAAACATAGTCACTTGCCAGACGATTATCAGATGTCTAAAAGTGAGATGGCTAGTCATAGAGTAGAGAGACAAGTGAAACGAGTTGAAAATGAGGTGGTTGAAGAGAGTTCCCTGCTTGAAGAAATTCTGCCAAATGGGTTTGATTTAAGGCAAGCGGTAATAATGAATGCGGTGTTAGAAAGGCCTTATTCGTAGCTATATTAACAGGGTTTAACAATTGTTTAACAAATTTTGACACGCAGATTGATCTTTGCTACTTTAGCCGCGCTTTTTGCGGAGCATATATAAAAGTCATAGACTATGATGAAAAGACTTCTACTA
>JBMYXX010000018.1:0-20431 GCA_049608805.1 Flavobacteriales bacterium
CCAACGGTTGCGGCAGTTTGTGTTTATCCAACTCACGTTGCAACTGCTGTTGATGCTTTGAAAGGCTCAGGAGTGAAGGTTGCTGCGGTGGCAACGGCATTTCCATCAGGAAATTCGTCTCGTAAAATCAAATTGGCAGATACCAAAATTGCAGTAGATGCTGGCGCAGATGAAGTGGATATGGTTATTTCTAGAGGTGAATTCTTATCAGGTAACTACAGTTTTGTGTTTGACGAAATTGCCGCAATCAAAGAAGCTTGCGGAAAAGCTAGATTGAAAGTAATCCTAGAAACAGGAGAGCTTTCTACGTTGGATAATGTGCGTCACGCAAGTGATATTGCTATGCTGGCTGGAGCAGATTTCATCAAAACGTCAACGGGGAAAATTAGTCCTGCGGCTACCATGCCTGTTACGCTTACCATGCTTGAAGCTATTCGAGATTTCTATTACGAAACAGGAAAAATGGTCGGCATGAAACCAGCTGGTGGAATCAGCAAAGCGAAATTGGCATTGCACAATTTGGTAATGGTAAAAGAAACGTTGGGCGATGCTTGGCTAAGCAACGAATGGTTCCGTTTTGGAGCTAGTAGTTTGGCAAATGACGTGCTCATGCAATTGGCAAAACAAGCCGAAGGAAGATATCAAGGATTGGATTATTTCAGTAAAGACTGATGGCAAAAAAGAAAGAAACTAAGCTCGATTTTGGTTCTAAATGGGACTATTCTGCGGCACCAGAAAGTGCTGGTCATGCAGACATCAAGAAGGAATACGGACTGTACATCAATGGCAAGTTTGTAAAAGCTGAAGGCGGAAAGAAATTCGCCTCGGTAAGCCCAAGCACCGAAAAGCACATTGCAGACTTTGCCGAAGCATCGGAGAAGGATGTAGATAAAGCAGTTAAAGCCGCTCGAAAAGCATATAAAGATGTTTGGAGCATTATGCCTCCAAAAGAGCGTGGCAAGTACATTTTTCGCATTGCTCGATTGATTCAAGAACGAGCACGAGAATTTGCTGTTCTTGAAAGTATTGATGGTGGAAAACCGATTAGAGAAAGCCGAGATGTGGATGTACCAATTGCCGCGAATCACTTCTTCTATTACGCTGGTTGGGCAGATAAATTGGAATATGCTTTCCCCGGGAAATCAGCAAAACCTGTAGGAGTTGCTGGACAAATAATTCCTTGGAATTTTCCGTTGTTAATGGCCGCTTGGAAGATTGCACCGGCTTTAGCTGGCGGAAATACAGTTGTATTAAAACCAGCGGAAACAACTCCGCTTACTGCCATGAAATTGGCAGAGCTCATTCACGATAGTGAATTACCTCCTGGAGTGGTAAACATTGTAACAGGTGCTGGAGCAACTGGTGCGGCAATTGTTAATCATCCGGATGTAGATAAAGTCGCTTTTACTGGTTCGACTGGAGTAGGAAAAATCATACAGAAAGCCATTGCTGGAACCAAAAAGACGGCAACGCTTGAACTTGGTGGAAAAGCGGCAAACATCATTTTTGATGATGCCCCGATTGACCAAGCAGTTGAAGGGATTATCAACGGAATATTTTTCAATCAAGGACATGTTTGCTGTGCGGGATCAAGGCTCTTCGTTCAGGAAAACGTAAAAGACATCGTCATCAAGAAATTGAAAGACCGATTAAGTACTTTGATAGTTGGCGACCCGATGGATAAGAACACGGATGTAGGCGCCATCAACTCAAAAGAACAACTCAATACAATCAAAAAGTACTTGAAGATTGGTGTTGAAGAAGGCGCTGAAATTTATCAGCCAAATTGTTCACTTCCGAAGAAAGGAAACTGGTGTAAGCCAACACTTTTCTTAGAAGCTTCGCAAAGCCACAGAATTGTTCAGGAAGAAATCTTTGGACCTGTACTTACCGTTCAGTCTTTCAGAACAATTGACGAAGTAATTGACAAGGCAAACAACACGCCTTTCGGCCTTTCGGCTGGAGTTTGGACAGACAAGGGTTCCAAAATCTTCAACCTTACTACCAAGCTGAGAGCTGGAGTTGTCTGGGCAAATACGTATAACAAATTCGACCCAACATCACCGTTTGGTGGATATAAAGAAAGCGGCTACGGACGCGAAGGCGGTTTACAAGGATTATCACCTTACGTGAAATTGAATTAAGATGAGCAGATTGGAAGTTCAAAAAACATACAAGATTTACATCGGAGGCAAATTTCCGAGAACAGAAAGTGGACGGTTTTATCCCGTAACGCTGAAAGACAGTACAGTAACCAACATCTGTTTAGGTAGTCGAAAAGACGCAAGAAACGCGGTTGTTGCGGCAAGAAATGCTTTTAGTGGGTGGAGCTCAAGAGCGGCTTTCAACAGAAGCCAGATCCTCTACCGTATTGCCGAAATGCTTGAAGGAAGAAAGGCTCAATTCATTGAAGAATTGATGGCTGTGGGCGCATCAAAAGCAAATGCAACTAAAGAATTAGAAGCGTCAATTGATAGATGTGTTTATTTCGCTGGCTGGTGTGATAAGTACACTCAATTGTTTGGAAGCATCAACCCCGTTGCTTCTTCACATTTCAACTTTAGTGTTCAAGAGCCAACAGGTGTTGTAACGATTATTGCGCCAGAAAGCCCTTCGCTTCTTGGATTGGTAAGTTCAATCATGCCAGTTATTGCTGGTGGAAATACTTGTGTTGTGTTGGCGTCAGAAAACTCTCCGCATGTTGCAGTAACGTTTGCAGAGGTGTTGAATTCCTCTGATGTTCCGGGTGGCGTTGTCAATATCATTACTGGAAAAGAAGATGAGTTGGTGGAGCATTTCAGTTCTCATATGGATGTGAATGCCACAATTTACTGTAGACAAAAGCACCTTAATCTGATTAAAGAAAACGCTTCGCTAAATGTTAAGCGCGTTTCGGACTGGAGCGAAAAAGATTGGTTTAAGGAAGGAGATGATCCGTATTTATTGCTCGAGACACAAGAGGTAAAAACCACATGGCACCCAATCGAAAATATTGCTGGAGCTAAATCAGGATATTGAGCTAACCCGACTCGATGATTAGTTTTTCCATGGGCCTCGTTTTTGTCGTCATCATCTTTTTGTTGGTGGCATTGTACAGCGGGAAACTACGGGCTGAAGTCTCATTCTTCATGGCTGTAACCGTACTCACAATCGCTGGGGTTCTCACTCCGGCCGAAGTACTGTCTGGCTTTGCGAATGAACAACTGGCTGTGATTATTCTGCTATTGGTCATCTCTGACATTATTCGAAAGACAGACATCATCGACCTCGTATTTAGCCGTGTTTTCAAAGGCACAAAATCGGTTAGCGGATTTGTAATTCGGATGGTGGGATTTGTGGCGCCAACTTCGGCCTTTTTCAACAACACTCCGCTGGTGGCCATGATGATGCCGTATGTTTATTCATGGTCGAAAAAGAACAATACTTCTCCTTCAAAGCTGCTTATTCCGCTTTCGTATGCAGCCATTTTGGGTGGTTGCATGACGTTGGTGGGAACAAGCACCAACTTGGTTGTAAACGGTATGGCCGTTGATGCAGGTTTTGGCTCGTTAAACATTTTCGATTTTGCGTGGGTTGGTTTTCCCATGGTGATTGTAGGTGGGATATATCTCGCGCTATTTTCGGATAAAATTCTTCCTGCGCATAAAGACGCAATGGAGGATTTTAAGGACGGTTGGCGAGAGTATTTCGTAGAAACGGAGATTCAAACAAATTCTCCAATCGTGGGGAAGTCGGTGGGCGAAGCCGGTCTCAGAAATTTATCGGGAAATTTCTTGGTGGAAATAATCAGGAAAACAGCTACCATAACTCCTGTTTCTCCTGAACACATTTTACGTGCTGGCGACAAACTCATCTTTACCGGAGAAACCAACAGCATACCCGAATTATCTAAACTTGAGCTTGGGCTGAGTTTACCAAAAGAATGTATTGCAGAAGAACTTTCAGATGTAGTTGAAGTGGTTGTATCGCACAACAGTTGGCTCATAGGAAGGCGGGTGAAAAACACTCATTTCCGTGGAAAGTATGACGCGGCCATCGTAGCTATCCACCGCAACGGAGAAAAAATATCGGGTAAAATTGGTTCGCTGGTCATCCAAGCTGGGGATGTGCTACTGCTTTTTGCAGGTCGCGATTTTGCCATCCGAGCAACTGGTAATGAATTCTATGTCATCTCAAAAAAGGAAAACAAGAGAGTTGATGCTAAAAAGGCCATTATGGTAATAGCAGGCGTGCTACTGTCGGTAGTTGTTTCGGCAAATACTTCCTTTAGCCTTTTCTCTTGTTTGTTGGTTCTTCTAGCTGTTTCCTTTTTCACCAAAACACTTACAGGAAGCGAAATTAAACGTGGCATCAACCTAAACATGATGCTAATAATGGCATTTGGTTTGGCCTTAGGAAAAGCCATGAGTAACTCGGGAGCAGCAGAGTTGATTGCTACCAATGTTTTAATAGTGGCAGAGCCGTTTGGTCCAGTTGCCATTTTAGCGGTGATTTTCTTAGTCACAAATCTTCTTGCTAGCTACATGACTAATCTGGCAGCTGTTGCCATCATTTTCCCTATTTCTGTTGGAATAGCCCAAAGCATGGGATTGCCAATTGAACCCTTTATCATGATTGTGGCGTTTGGTGGAGCGGCCAATTTCATCACGCCAATTGGCTACCAAACCAACCTAATGGTTTATGGTTCGGGAGGTTATTCCTTCAACGATTTCATGAAAATTGGCCTACCGCTAACCATTCTCTACATCGTTATTGGTACACTATTGATGTCTTGGAAATACAGTTTATTCTAAGTGTTCGGGTTTGATGCCTCAAACTCCTACTTTCGCGCTTATGATTGAACAAGCGATTAAAGGAGCCTACGAAGGCGGATTGGAGATTCTGGAAGTTTACGGAACTGAGTTTACAGTTGACGTAAAAGAAGACAAAAGCCCACTTACCGAAGCTGACAGAAGAGCTCACAATAAAATCATGGAGTTTCTAGGAGGAACAGGAATTCCGGTTCTGAGTGAAGAAGGAAAAGAACTTTCTTACGATGAAAGAAAAGCTTGGAGCGAATTCTGGTTGGTGGATCCGTTAGATGGAACCAAGGAGTTTGTAAAACGAAACGGGGAGTTCACCGTGAACATTGCTTTAATAAGAAATGGCATTCCTGTTTCGGGCATAATCTACGTTCCTGTTAAAGACGAAATGTATCTTGGAATTGAAGGAAAAGGAGCCTTCAAAATTGATGGATATTCAAAAGTTCATGAATCGCATTCAGATTTGGATGCCCTGATTTCTAAAGGAGATAAATTGCCAAAGCAGTTTAAGAAATCAACATTTACCATGGTTGGAAGTCGCTCGCATATGAGTGATGAAACCATGGAATACTTTGATAAGATGAAGCAAGAACATGGTGACGTTGAAATCGTTTCGATGGGAAGTTCTCTAAAGCTTTGCTTGGTTGCCGAAGGCGTTGCCAATGTTTATCCGCGTTTTGCCCCAACTATGGAATGGGACACGGGTGCTGGCGATGCCATTGCGCGAAATTCTGGTTGTGTGGTAACAGAAAAAGACGAGGTAACACCTCTCAGGTACAACAAGGAGAATCTGCTCAATCCTTGGTTTATCGTTAAGCGTTAGGTTGAGCCTATCGTCATTTCGACCGTAGTGGAGAAATTTACGGGGTGTGAACAAGGTTTCTCGGCTTCGCTCGAAATGACGACCTAGTGAGCTAAACCGTCCAGACTAGCATTGCGTTTTCAAGCTTTTTCCAACCTAAATCCAACTCGGTTTTTACATCCTCGTAAACGAAACTGCTCGGTAAAATTTCTGGCTGAATGGCGTGAACCGTTATTGGGTCTTTAAAGTCCAGCGCTGGTTTTGAATTGTATTTATAGATAGCCTCTTTTGCCGCCCAGAAAAGTGTTGTAGTCTCAATGTCTTTAGCCAATTCTTGCTCATTATCGTCCAAAAAACGGTCTCTTACTTTGAGCACATTGGGCTTGTAATGCTGTACATCTACGCCAAGCTGGTTTGGGCCAAGCAGTATAGCCGCGTAACCCTCAGTATGCGAAATAGAAACCTCGAAATCTACATCTGGCAACACCGGTTTGCCATATTCCGTTTTCTCAACAATCGGCATTTCACCTAACATTTCTGCCAACAACAATCGAGAAGCAAAGCGTTGTAATTGTGTTCTTGGATGACGGACAGAAAGCTGTTCAAAAACCTCAGGCCAATCAGTAATTCTCTCATTCTCAGAACCATCAATTCTCCACAGCCCCAATCGATTTTGACCAACTATTATGTCCTCGATTATCGGCACTATTTGTACTTGGCTAAATGGTTTTTTATTGGCTCATAGCAATCATCAAATGCCTCCTGCATTAACCAATGGCCTGCATCAATTTCAACATATTCGTACGGCCCTTTCATGTATTGCTTTGTTCCTTCCACGCCCACAGGCCCAATGGCAATATCCTTGTTTCCCCAAATCATTAATGTTGGTGTTGATATATCCGAATAGCCATCTGCTCCCTGTCCTTTTTTCAAGGTTTTGTAGTTAGCACGATAATAGCTGAGCGTAGCTTTTAACGCTGGTTTGTTGCCAATAACATCTAAGTAATCTTGCAACTCTTCTGGCGAACTTTTCTTCCACGTCTTTCTCAAATTCAGTCGGTCTTTTTTGAGCAAGAACCATTCTGGAATTCCACGCCATTGAAAGAATGCCATGTACTGGCTCATCTTCTTTTGCTTCTTATCAAATCGGATGGCATCGCTAAAAGCCTTGATATGAGGAACGCTCATGGCTGTCCAACTTTTTACCCTTTCTGGATGGAAAGCCACCACCGCCCAGCCAATTGCCGAACCCCAATCGTGCCCAACAAGTTGAAAGTTTTTGACGCCAAATGCATCCGCAATTCCTACTACATCTTCCGCCAAAAACTCAATGGCGTAATCTTTTACTTTTTCGGGCCTTGCTTGTGGGCTAAAACCGCGTTGGTCTGGGGCAATGCAATAGTAGCCTTCGGCCGAAAGTTTTTCCATCAGGCCGATCCACATGTGACTAGTTTCTGGCCAGCCATGCAAAAGAATTACGGGCTCATCAGATGGATTTCCAGCAACTCTACACTTGAAAGTCAAACCGTTAACTTCCTTATTTACAATATCTACTTGAGCCATGGCGTTCAGAATTAGGGTTGAAAAAATCAGCGAAAAACAAATTCCTTTCATCCGTACAATACTAACCTTTTCATATTGATGAGAATCTTTATTACACTACTAATTACGTGCTTTTCCATTGCAGTTTCAGCACAAAATCAGGCTTTGTCGGATGCCGCCATCGACCTAACTAATGACAAGGTTACTTACGACCCAAGCTATTTCTCAATCGACTATCCAAATGGAGATGTTCCTGCGGGAAAAGGCGTTTGTACTGATGTTGTGATTCGAGCGTACCGGAAGCTAGGAATAGACCTCAGAACCTGGTTCATGAAGACATGAAAGCCAATTTCAATGTGTATCCCAAAAACTGGGGATTAAAAACCACAGACCGAAACATTGACCATAGACGAGTTCCGAATCTTCGGAAATTCTTTGAACGAAACAATGCTTCAATTTACGTTACCGATAAACCAGAAGATTACCTCCCTGGAGATGTTGTAACGTGGAATTTAGGTCGTGGCATTACGCATATAGGAATTGTGATTGATGAAAAAACCCTCTTCTCGAAAACGCCTTTAATCGTTCATAACATTGGCGCTGGTCAGGTAAAAGAAGATTGCCTTTTTAAGTTTGAAATAACTGGACACTATCGGTATCTGAAACGCTAATTGGCGTTTTCCCAGCATCCACCGTTTTCACGTTTTTCAAACTTATCGTAACACCATCCGCTTGCGCTCAACTAGTCTACCTACTTTAAAAATGTAGATATACGTTCCACTTGGGAGACTTTTCGCATCAAACAGGTATTCGTGATAACCTGCGTTCTGAATTCCTTCAACTAGTGTAGCTACTTCCCTACCGCAGACATCGTAGATTTTCAAAGTCACCTGCTCACTTTGGCCTAATTTGTAACCAATTGTGGTTGTGATATCGAAAGGATTGGGATAGTTCTGTTCCAATGTAAAATCAGGAATAACGGCCGAATGGTTCAAAGATGTGATGTTGCCAAAATCCACATCGCTGGCCGAGTAAAATGCTTCTGGACTATCCGACCGTTGCCAAACGCTATAAATAACATGCTTGCCAGTTCTGAATGGCAGAACTACCGGAATTTCGACAATACTTTCTGCTGGGCTTGGGTCGGTTCGAACTAGCAACTCCAACGCATCCCAAGTAAGCGGTTGGTTCGGTGTCCAATCAGGTTTTGTGATGTAAACATCATAATAAGCGGTTGCATGTGGGGCGCTGTTTGACCATACAACCGTAAGCGGACCAGGCGAAACAGTTGTAGCCACCCAATCTGGCCTAACCTGATCCATTCCACCATAAAACGGCCTGCCACCGCTGGCAAGTTGTCCATCTGGCACAAATTGCTGATGATTTCCGTTGGCCTCGCCCTGATTTATTCCATTCCAATCGTAAAGTGGTTGGGCGCCAAAACCGGCTACTGCTGCTGCGCAAGCGGCAGACTGCGGGTTTTCAGGATTCTCTTGATAACAGTTCCAAACACGACTAGGCGGGTAAGTTACAGTACCATGCGCCATTGCATTCTGTACACAATCTAACAACCCAAAAATTGACATCATCACCGCAAAAAACCTAATTCCTCTTTGAGGTACTCTCGTTCCTGATTTTCTCATTGTTCCTAGTTTTTGGTTCCTTTCTTTAAGTTAGAAAGTTGGGTGGCTTAAACTGTAAACTAGGATACGGACTTGGGAAATCGAACGATGGTTACGCACAACCTTTAAGCGGGCAAGAACCACAGCGCTTACCTTTTCGCTTGTACTTCTCGCAACAGCGTTTCTTCTTTTTCTTCTTCAATTCGATAGAAGGCACAATCGAAAATTGGGAAGTTTCCCATTGACTCTTTTCTGATTGTGCGTTTGTATGCATGACTCAAATGTATTTGTGCTTTATATTTTCAGCAATACCTCAAACGGGTTATTCTCATCTTTGCCGCATGGCAAATTCGGTAACACCAACGCTAGAAACTGATAGGCTTCTGCTCAAACCTTTAGAAGCAAAGCATATTGACAATCTCACCGATTTAGATAGCGATCCAGAGGTATTGAGGTACATTACCGATGGTGAAATTAGAGATAGAAAGCACCAAGAAGAAGCTATTCCGCGAGTGATGAAATACATGCAAGAAAACCCTGGTTTAGGATTGTGGGTTGCTTATTTGAAAGACACAGACGAATTTATTGGCTGGTACATCCTCAAGCATTTACCAGATGGTGGCGAAGTGGAAGTCGGATTCAGACTGAAGAAAAAATTCTGGAGCAAGGGCTATTCTACCGAAGCGGGTAAAGCGTTGCTCAAACATGGTTTTGAAACGCTTGGTTTAAAACGCATTGCCGCCATTGTTCGGCCAGACAATTTTGCGTCTCAAGCAGTGATTAAGAAGATTGGGTTAAAAGAGGAAGGGGCAGGCACATTTTATGGGATTCATTGCCTGTGTTTTGGGTTAGAAGGACCTAAATAAGCTTCTCTTCAGGCAATCTTGCCAAACGCACTTTAAGAAAAGCTATAACCTCTTCTTCAGATTGAAGAGAATCATCTAGTCGTACAAATCGCTTAGCCAATGCCTTGTAATTATGGGTCATGGCGAAGAACCAAACCATGAAGAAATCTATGCCTTCAAAAACAATGGCTTTTTCTTTCTGATAGCTTTCTAAATTATCTCGGAATTCCTTGGCCATGTCGGTGTAATGCATGCTTGGTTTTATGTGATGAATGATGTGGTATCCATCGTTAAAACACTGCTTATTGTATTTCACTTCAATGCAAGTAATACTGTTTCGGTAGCAGTTGGCTGGAGCATCAGCATCTACAAATGCGTGTTGTCCCCAATTACCAGCCATCATGGCAAAACGCGTAAAGAAAAATGGGATGATGAAAACGACTAATGTAGCCTGCCAATTCACAAAACTCATGGCAATAACAAAGGCGTACCAGCTCAATTCGCCAAGCACCGTATTCTTACGCAATTTGAAGCGTTTTTTCCGTGTGAAATAGTTGGTTAAATCAACCATTCCTAAGGTGATAAACCGAAGAAAATACTTCATAAAATCACCAAAACTATCTCGCTGATATTCGATGGTGCTACTTAAATCTTCACGAAGGTTGTTTTCTGGATGGTGCATTCCCATATGATGTCCGAAGTAGGTTTCGGGTGTTTCGCCAAAAAATGGCCCTAGAAACCATGGGATAATCTTGTTCATCCAATCGTACTTACGCTTAAAAAGCGGACGATGACTGGTACAATGCAACATCAAAATATACGGTGGTGTGAAAAACAGCCAATTGATTGGTAAATACAACGCTACAATCCACCAGCTAAACCTGTCTGGCAAGTACAAATACGTTGCAACTGGCACAATAACCAATAGAATTTTGATGATGAGATGAATGAAAACGATATCGCGTTTATCGCGAATAAAGCGCAACATAAACTCGGTAAAAGCAGAAGTTTCCTTCTCAACATAAACAGGGTCGGTGAACGGGATTTCGGCTACGTGTCTCATGTGGCGGCAAAATTAACCAAATGGCAATGCCACGCTCAATGACCTTGCTCATTAGCGTCTTTTCCACTACACAAATCACGTTGCGTAGCCTACGTGATTTTCTTAGCTTCGCACCCCCTTTAAAAAATCAACAAAACGCTGATTATCAGCCTAAACCATGTGGCAAACCATTGCTCGGGTAATTCTTAGAAATCGTGTAGCCATTTTGGTGGTTATCGGGCTGATTACCGTTGTGATGGGTTTTATGGCCACTCGGGTGAAAATCAGGTACGATTTTGCCGCCCTGCTGCCAAGAACGGATAGCACTTTGATTAACTACAAAGCGTTTAAAGAACGTTTTGGAGAAGATGGCGATGTATTGGTTATTGGAATTGAGCAAGAGAATCTGTTCCAAAAAGACATCTACAACGCTTGGTACGAGTTAGGGGAGGAAATCCGAGAACTTGAGGGAATTGAGCAAGTTGTTTCGGCTTCTAGCTGTTACAACATCATCCGAAATGACAGCCTCAAACGCTTCGATTTTGAGCTAATAAAAGATGGTCCCGTACAATCTCAATCTGAGCTAGACTCCATCAAAAGTGAAATCGTAAAACTCAAGTTCTACGACAACATAATGTGGGATGAAGAGTCGCACATTTCGGTGATGGCGATTACCATGAACGCCAACGTGCTTGACAGTAAAAAGCGTGTTGCTTTAACAGATGATGTTGTTGATGTGGGCAGCAAGTACGAAGAGCGACTTGGTGCTGAATTACGGTATTCAGGAATGCCTTACATCCGAAGCCTTTTAGCCAAAGTTGTAAAGGACGAAATGGTGCTTTTCATCCTCTACGCTTTGCTGGTAACTGGCTTCATTATGTTCATGTTTTTCCGCTCGTTTAAAGTGGTTATGGTTGCCATGTTGGTGGTTGGAATCGGCTCTTTGTGGTCTATTGGTTTTGTGGCAATTCTTGGCTTTCAGCTATCAATTTTAACTGGTTTAGTTCCGCCCTTGATTATTGTGATTGGTGTTGCCAATTGCATCTTCTTATTGAACAAATACCACACGGAATATCGTTCTCACGGAAACAAAATAAAAGGGCTTCAACGAGTAGTTCGGAAGGTTGGAAAAGCCACCTTGCTAACCAACGCAACAACAGCTGCTGGCTTTGCCACATTCACGGTTGTGGAGGCTAGCGTTATGCGCGAATTTGGTATTGTAGCTGCCAGTTCCATCATGTGCATTTTTGTGCTGTCATTGTTGCTGGTTCCTATCGTTTTTAGCTTTCTGAAAGAGCCAAAAGCGCGTCATGTAAAACACCTAGACCGCAAATATTCTCAGACATTTATTTCAAAGATTGTCCAAATCGTACTGTCCTACAGAACCCGCGTTTATTGGTTCTTTGGGTTGGTTGTAGTTGTTGGCGTTTACGGGATTACGCAAATCACCTCAGACGGTAAAATTGTTGATGATTTCCCCGAAGGACATCATGTTCTAAATGACCTTGCATTTTTCGAAAATCACTTTGGTGGAGTTGTTCCGTTTGAGATTCAAATAGATGCATTAAAGCCAGGAAAAGCCTTGTCGCCAGCTACGCTAAAGCGGATTGATAAATTGCAAAATGCCGTTTCTGCTTACCCAGAATTCTCACGAGCGGTTAGCATGGCCGAGGTTGTTAAATCTCTGAAGCAAGCTTATTACAAAGGAATTCCTTCTAAATACGGTTTACCAAAAGGCTCGGAGCGTGGGTTTATTCTTTCCTATGCAGATGCGCAAAGCGGAGAAGGAAATGGTTCCGACCTGCTCAAAAGTTTCATAGATAGTTCTCAGCAAATCACGCGAGTAAGCTTTCAAATGAAAGACGTTGGCTCTGATGAAACAGAGCGATTACTCAGCGAAATTCAGCCCGTTTTAGACAGTCTTTTCAGTCCTAAAAAGTACAGCACACTAATTACAGGAACATCCGTGGTTTACCTCAGAGGAACCAAGTATTTGGTCAAGAATCTGTTCGTCAGCCTTGGCATTGCCGTTGTACTTATTTCCTTGTTAATGGCGTACATGTTCCGATCTTGGAGAATGGTTGCGGTTTCGCTTATTCCGAACATAATTCCGCTCATATTAACTGGAGCTTTAATGGGCTTTTTAGGCATCACGATAAAGCCTTCTACAATCCTGGTTTTCAGCATTGCGTTCGGTATTTCGGTCGATGATACCATCCACTTTTTGGCGAAATACAGACAGGAACTGGAGGCCAACAACTGGAAAATCAAGCGCAGCGTAATCCTTGCACTTCACGAAGTTGGAATTAGCATGGCTTACACTTCAATTGTGCTGTTTTTCGGATTCTCAATTTTCCACATGTCAACCTTCGGAGGAACGAAGGCGCTAGGCATGCTAGTCAGTATTACATTGTTAGTTGCGATGTTCTCAAATTTGATTCTCCTACCGTCTCTATTACTTACATTAGAGCGTTCGTTAACAACCAAGTATTTCAAAGCAGCAGGGCTGGAAATCGAAGATTCTGAAGAGGAAACCGAGACCGAGCCTACCATTCAAAATCAATCTGTATGAAAGGAATAATACTTGCCGGAGGTTCTGGCACTAGATTACATCCGTTAACACTTGCGGTAAGCAAGCAGCTAATGCCTGTTTACAACAAACCCATGATTTACTATCCGCTGAGCGTACTTATGCTTGCCGGAATTCGTGAAATCCTCATCATTTCAACTCCAGAAGACCTTCCAAATTTTGAGCGTTTGTTAGGCTCAGGAGAACAAATTGGCTGCAAGTTCACTTACAAAGTTCAGGAAGTACCTAACGGACTTGCGCAAGCATTTGTAATTGGAGAAGAATTTATCGGGGATGATAAAGTAGCTCTGATTTTAGGAGACAACATCTTCTACGGACACGGATTGGAAGACGTTCTAAAATCTAACAACGACCCAGAAGGCGGAGTTGTTTACGCTTACCACGTTAGTGATCCAGAGCGCTACGGAGTTGTTGAGTTTGATGACGATTTCAACGCGTTGACAATCGAAGAAAAACCAGCTCAGCCAAAGTCAAATTACGCGGTTCCAGGTTTGTATTTCTATGATAACTCGGTGGTTGAGGTTGCCAAGCAATTGGAGCCAAGCGCGAGAGGAGAATATGAGATTACGGACGTAAACAAGCATTACCTCAAAGAAGGAAAGCTAAAAGTTGGTCTTTTAGGAAGGGGAACTGCTTGGTTAGACACAGGCACATTTGCATCCTTAATGCAAGCTGGGCAGTACGTTCAAACCATTGAAGAACGCCAAGGACTGGCCATTGGTTGTATTGAAGAGGTGGCTTACAGAGCTGGCTTTATTGATGCTGACCAGCTTAGAAAAGTTGCAAAACCGTTGCAAAAAAGTGGCTACGGAGATTACCTAATGAAACTTGTTGATTAATGAAATTTCCTGCAGAAATAAAAAACAAAATTCTTGTTACAGGTGGTGCTGGCTTTGTTGGAAGCGCCATGGCAGAAAAGCTGATTGAGGACCCTAGAAATTACGTGGTTGTTGTTGACAGCCTTCTTACTGGCTCTCACAAGAAAATACCAGATTCTGAGTACAATAACCTGCGTTTCATTAAGTGCGATGTAAACGATTACAAGGACATTTCGAGCGTTTTTTACGCTTACACTTTCGACTATGTTTTCCATTACGCAGCTGTTGTTGGCGTAAAGAGAACACTGCAAAATCCAGTGATGGTTCTTGAAGATATTACTGGAATTGACAACCTGCTGCAGCTGAGTAAAAACACAGGCGTAAAACGCGTTTTCTATTCAAGTTCTTCGGAGGTTTACGGTGAGCCGGTTGAGTTTCCGCAAAACGAAGAAACCACTCCGCTTAACTCAAGATTGCCGTACGCAATTGTAAAAAATGTTGGAGAGGCTTACCTAAAATCCTACCAGCGTGAGTTTGGTTTGGAATACACCATCTTCCGCTTTTTCAACACGTACGGACCAAAGCAAAGTAGAGAGTTTGTCATCTCTCGGTTCTTATCAATGGCGCTTCAAAATCAGGACATAACCATTTATGGCGATGGGTCTCAAACAAGGACATTCTGCTTTATTCAAGACAATATTGACGCTTGTTACGCGGCCTTCAAAAACAACCTCTACATTAACGATGTTGTGAATATTGGTGGTGGCAATGAGCTATCGGTTCTGGAACTTGCCAAAATTGTAATCAAGGTTACTGGTTCAGATTCAAAGCTAATTCACCTACCAGCTTTGGAGGAAGGTGATATGACGCGAAGACTGCCAGATACCAGCAAAATGAAAACACTCTTAAACCGAGATGTTACTTCGTTAGAAGAAGGTTTAAAGGAAGTCATTCAGCACGGACAATTCATTTCTCTGATTGATTAATGACTCCAATTCAAGACCTTCAAGCACAGCTTGAAAAGGCAATTCAGGAACTGGCTTTGCCACAAAGCCCTGCCGAACTTTACGAGCCAATCACCTACACTTTAGGCAATGCAGGCAAGCGAATGCGGCCAGTGCTTTTGCTCATTGGTTGTAAGATTTATAACGATGATATTTCTGAAGCCATAAACCCCGCTTTGGGTGTGGAGATGTTCCACAATTTCACGCTTTTGCATGATGATATTATGGACGATGCCCCGCTACGCAGAGGCAAGCCAAGCGTTCACAAAAAGTGGGATTCAAACATTGCCATACTTTCTGGCGATGCCATGATGGTTAAGACCTACCAAAGCTTTATTGAAACGCGTTCGGAGATTTTAAGACCAATGCTCAGAATCTTTAATCGAACTGCGGTTGAAGTCTGTGAAGGCCAACAATACGACATGAATTTCGAATCTCGAGATGATGTTTCTATTGCAGAATACATCGATATGATTCGACTAAAAACGGCCGTGCTTTTAGCAGCTTCGCTTCAAATTGGTGGTATGATTGGCGGAGCTACAAAAGAGCAATCAGAACTGTTATACGATTTTGGCCTAAATGCTGGAATTGCCTTCCAACTCCAAGACGACATTCTAGATGTTTACGGTGAGAGCGCCAAAGTTGGCAAACAAAAAGGTGGAGACATTTTATGCAACAAAAAAACTTTCTTGCTTCTCAAGGCACAAGAGTTGGCAAAAGGGGATTTGCAAAAAGAGTTAAGTGCTCAACTCGCTAATTCGTCTAGCCAAGAAAAAGTAGCCTCCGTAACTCGTATTTATGATGAGTTAAATATTCGTGAATTAGCCGAAGCGCGCATGTGGGAATTCTACAATAAAGGAATCGCCAGTCTTGACAAAGTTGAGGGAAACCGCAAGTGGATTGAAACTCTACGCGATTTCTCTCACAACCTCATGCATAGAGAATCGTAGTGTTTGGTGCTTAAATGAACGACCTTCCACTTTCAAAGCAAGATTTTGAACGTTACGAAAGAAGCGTCTCTTTACTACAAGACGTGGTGGCTCAAATCAATAAAGACTTCAGATTACAAGGGTTTGAGGTTGAATTCTCCGGTGAAGGCGAAACCGCATATCAGGAACTGTCATCCCAACTAAACCCTGTCATTGAATACATGCTCGAAAATCAGACAGAAAAATTCTGGAATCTGATTTACGGCATAGACCTAAGCGAATCCAAAGTCAAAGCCATTTTATTCGGAAAAGAGGAGACTCCAAACGCCATTGGCCAACTTACAGACCTCATCTTAAAGCGCGAATTGCAGAAGGTTGTTATCCGACATCATTATTCTGGGAAACAACTCCCATAATTAATGCGTTTAACTCGTTAAATTGCGTGCTTAACGCCAATCGATAATCTTATCTTTGCGCAAACCATTTATTAAGAACACCAAATCCACTAATGGATAAGTTCTCATACCTCTCAAATATGGATGTTTCCACAGTGGAACATCTTTACCAATCTTATAAATCAGACCCTAAATCGGTAGCTGAAGACTGGCAGCAGTTCTTTGCTGGTTTCGATTTTGCCGAGCAGCTTTATGACCAAGACGATGCATCGTTTGGTATTCCTGCGAACGTCAAGAAGGAATTTGATGTAATTAACCTGATTAACGGTTATCGGAAAAACGGACACTTGTTCACGGATACCAATCCAGTACGTGCAAGAAGAAAGTACGAGCCAACACTAGCCATTGAGAATTTTGATTTGGCAGAAGCTGACTTGGAAACAACCTTCCGAGCAGGTGAAATGATTGGGATTGGACCAGCAACGCTCAAGAAAATCATCGAGCATTTAGAAGACACCTACTGCAAAAGCATTGGTGTTGAATACAGATACATCCGCCAACCAGAGATTGTTTCTTGGCTACAAGAACGGTTGGAGAAAAACCGAAATCAACCCGATTTTACGGTTGATGAGAAAAAGCAAGTTCTTAGGAAGTTGAGCGAAGCTGTTGTTTTTGAGCAGTTTCTTGGAAAGAAATTTACAGGACAAAAGCGATTCTCGTTAGAAGGCGCAGAGTCGCTTATTCCCGCAATGGATAGAGCCGTGGAAGAAGGTTCTCAACTGGGTATTGAAGAGTTTGTAATTGGAATGGCCCACAGAGGACGGCTTAACGTTTTGGCCAACATTCTTAACAAGACTTATAAAGAGATTTTTTCTGAATTTGAAGGGAAAGATTACGAAGATGCAGATGTTGAAGGCGATGTGAAATACCACATGGGTTACACATCTTACATGACTTGCGATAACGGTAAGGAAGTAAAGATGAATCTTTGTCCTAACCCATCGCATTTAGAAGCGGTGGCTCCTGTAGTTGCCGGAATCTCAAGGGCAAAAATTGACCGAAAGTTTGAGGGAGACAACAGTAAATTGTGTCCAATCATTATTCATGGAGATGCTGCCATTTCTGGTCAGGGAGTTGTTTATGAAATGGTTCAAATGGCCAAGCTGGATGGCTATGAAACTGGTGGGACCATTCATATTGTCATCAACAACCAAGTAGGTTTTACTACCAACTACATTGATGGTAGATCGAGTGTGTATTGCACCGATGTTGCCAAGACTACGCTGTGCCCTGTTTTCCATATTAATGGAGATGATGCGGAAGCAGTTTCGCACACCATGCAACTAGCGATGCAATTCCGCCAAACGTTTAAAAGCGATGTTTTTGTGGATTTGCTGTGCTACAGAAAGTATGGCCATAATGAGGGTGATGAACCGCGTTTTACGCAGCCAAAACTTTACGATTTAATCGCGAAGCACAATAACCCGCTACGTATTTATGCTGATAAATTGACTTCGTCTGGTCTTGTTGGTGCCGACCTCGTAAAAGGCATTGAAAAGGAATTCAACCAAATGCTCCAAGAGCGGTTGGAAGAAGCCAAGCAAATCAAAAAAGCAACGGTTACCCAGTTCTTGGAAGACACTTGGGAAGGCTATCGGTTTGCTGATAAAGAGGACTTTGAGGCATCGCTAGAAACTGGTGTTCCTAAAAAGGAAATTGAAGCTGTTTCTAGGGCGTTGACCACTGTTCCTGATGACCTGAAGGTTTTCAGAAAAATGAAGAAGATTTTGAAAGACCGCGAAAAGATGGTCTTTGAATCTGATTCGTTGGATTGGGGAATGGCGGAGCTTTTGGCTTATGGCACGCTACTTAAAGAAGGCCATGAGGTTAGAATCTCTGGTCAGGATGTGGAGCGCGGCACTTTCTCTCACCGTCATGCGGTGCTTAAAGTGGAAGATACTGAGGAGGAATATGTTCCACTTTCGAACCTTGGAGAAAATCAAGGCGACTTCCATATTTACAACTCATTCTTGTCAGAATATGCCGTTCTCGGCTTCGATTATGGATATGCATTTGGTTGCCCGAATGCACTAACCATTTGGGAAGCTCAGTTTGGTGATTTCAACAATGGAGCTCAAATTATCATTGACCAATTCATCTCATCCGCAGAAGAAAAATGGAAGGGAATGAACGGTTTGGTTATGCTTCTTCCGCATGGATATGAAGGAATGGGCGCAGAGCACAGTAGTGCGAGAATGGAGCGTTTCCTTTTGCTTTGTGCAGATGACAATATGGTGATGGTAAATGCTACCACTCCAGCCAACTTCTTCCATCTGCTCAGAAGACAGATGAAGCGTGAGTTTAGAAAGCCGTTGGTTGTGTTTACGCCTAAGAGTTTGCTTCGTCATCCAAAGTGTAAATCATCGGTTGCGGAATTGACCTCGGGCCATTTCCAAGAAGTAATTGATGATGCTGATGCAAACCCTAAAAAGGTAGAACGCGTTCTTCTTTGTAGTGGTAAAATCTACTACGAATTGCTTGATAAGAAAGAGTCTGACAAGCGAGATGATGTGGCAATTGTTCGATTAGAACAGCTTGATCCGTTACCTAGAAAACAGCTTGCTGCACTGCAAGAAAAATATGGCGATGCCGAATGGTATTGGGTGCAAGAAGAACCTGTAAATATGGGTGCTTATGCACACCTTCTTCGGAAATTACGCCAGCTGAATTTTGAGCAAGCCATTGCCAGACCTGCTTCGGGAGCTCCAGCAACTGGTTCTGGTCAAAGACACAGAGCAGAACAACAAAAATTGATTGACAAAGCATTTGCCAACGTTGCGGTAAGTGCCTAACATATAATTACATAGCATGCCAATTGTAGAAATAACAGTTCCAAGTCCCGGAGAATCGATAAGTGAAGTAGAAATTGCCGCATTTCTAAAGGAAGATGGCGATTACGTATTCCTTGATGAGGAAATTTGTGAGGTTGATTCTGATAAAGCGACCCTAGCCATTCCAGCTGAGAAAGCAGGTATAATTACTTGGAAAGTTGAGGAAGGAGATGCAGTAGATGTTGGTGGTGTAATTGCCACTATTGATACAGATGCAAAAGCTCCTGAAGGTGGTGCGCCAGAAGTAAAAGAAGAAGAACCATCTCCTGCTAAGGAAGAGCCAAAAGCGGCCGCTCCTAAAGCAGAAAAGAAGCCAGAACCTGCTGCTGACAAAAAGGAGTCCTACGCTAGTGGAACTCCATCGCCAGCGGCTAAGAAAATGATGGCAGAAAATGGTGTTTCGGCTAATCAGATTAAAGGTTCTGGTGTTGATGGTAGAATTACCAAGCAAGATGTGCTTTCTGCCATGTCGTCTGGTTTTGCTTTAGGCGATGCTGGACAAAGTTGGGCTGGTGGACGCGAGCAGCGCAGAGAGAAAATGAGCATGCTGCGCAGAAAAGTTGCTGAGCGATTGGTTGCGGTGAAGAACGAAACAGCCATGCTTACTACGTTCAATGAAGTGAACATGAAACCAATCATGGATCTTCGGAACAAATACAAGAAAGCCTTTGCTGAGCATCATGATGTGAACCTTGGTTTCATGAGTTTCTTTACCAAAGCGGTAACCGAAGCATTGTATGATTCTCCAGCCGTGAACGCTATGATTGATGGAAAAGAAATGATTTTCCATGATTACGTTGACATAGGTGTTGCCGTAAGTTCTCCGAAAGGTTTGATGGTTCCTGTTGTTCGTAATGCAGAGCAAATGAGCCTTGCTGAAATTGAAGCTGAAATAAAACGCTTAGCCATCAAAGCTAGAGACGGAAAAATCTCTGTTGATGAAATGACCGGTGGAACATTCACCATTACAAATGGTGGTGTTTTCGGTTCAATGATGAGTACACCAATTATCAACCCACCTCAAAGTGCCATTCTAGGAATGCACAATATTGTGGAGCGTGCGGTTGTTGAAAATGGAGAAATTGTTGCCCGTCCGATGATGTACTTAGCATTAAGCTATGACCACAGAATTATTGACGGAAAAGAGTC
>JBMYXX010000019.1:0-20263 GCA_049608805.1 Flavobacteriales bacterium
TGAACCATTTTGGTGTTAAACAGCTTGTAGCATGTCTCCATATCTGAAAGATTCAAATTGGTAAACATGTTTGAAAGGAATGTTAGGAATTGATTTCCGATGGTGTGCCAGAAGAACAAAATTCTATGTGGGTTACCCCCAAGAAAACGTGAACCATATACCACATCCGCATTGCCTTCAACAATCGGCTTTAGCAAATCGTTGTACTCGCGTGGGTCATACTCTAAATCGGCATCCTGTATAAGAAGGTACTCTCCGGTGGCTAGCTCTATTCCTTTGTGCAAGGCTGCCCCTTTACCCATGTTTTTAGGCTGAGAAAAAAGTTGAATGTCCATATCTGGATTATCAGCTTTGTACTTCTCAATTACTTCAACTGAGTTATCCGAGGAGCAGTCATTTACAATAATCAACTCCTTTTGAATTCCGTTAACCAATTCTACCGCCTTAATTCTATTAAGAATAAGGTGAATGGTTTTTGCCTCGTTATACGCTGGGATTACTAAAGAAAGTTTGTTAAATGACATGTTCTAAGGTATGTATCGCAAAAATCGCAATATCTTCTTAATCACAACGATAAACTGAAATTCCCGGCTTTCGGAACGCCTCATGGCACTTATCGCTAAAATCAACTCCTTCCGATTCTAACACGTAAACCCCGTTAACAGAAGAAATGTATTCCCAGAAATCATCAGCATACACAAACTCAACCTTTAGCAACGATTTGTTTTTCCAAGCGTAATATTCAATGAGGTGTGCATACTCATCCCAGTCGTTTACATAAATCGTTTCACCAGCAACAATCTTATCCAGCTCCATTTGTGATTGTTCTGCATGGGCTGTTGGGTTACTGGTTATTTTTTCAATTGACTGGTATAGAGAAAAAGTGGATCCGCAGATTGCAAGAATAATTAGTGCCTGAAAACCATTCTTAACCATGGTACTGGTTGATCCTAAGTTGCTCAAGACAAACACAACCAACACCGGTACTAAATACGTAAACACCCTGGAGTATGGTAAATACCCAAAGGTTAGTATTGCCATGGTTGGGGTAAACAAAAACAAGCAAGTCGCTATGCCAAAGCTTAGCCTCCGCCTTACAATTACCACCCCAAGTGCAACAGCAGAAAGACCAATTAAACTCCAGCCTAGGTAAGCACCTAAATAGCTCCCAAACTGGATAATTTGTTCCGAGTTAAGGCTTTCAATTTTTCGGTCTTGCACCCACTGGTTGTTTGTAATCGCCTCTAACCCATAGCTAGACACGAGCGGGAAATACAATACCACTGTGCCTACAGCCACCAGAAAACCCACCAATCCAATTGACCCAGCAATCTGCTTAATCCCAATTCCTTCCTGAATGGATATTACAACCATCCAAACGATAACAGAAACAAATGGGAACCAAAACGTTGGTATTGTGAAGAAACCCAAACAACTAGCACCAGCAAATATGATGAGGTACATTTTCTCATTAACGGATGAATTTGACTGAAGCGCTTTTTTCCACCTCATTACTGTCAGTATGCTGAGTAAAACAAACACTAGCTGAAGACCATATCCTCTTGCATGAGTAGCGTAAACAAAGCCTCCCAAAGATGTAATCCAAAGCAAGACACCGTAAATTGAAATTCTCACACTCACTTTTTCCCTAAGAATTTTAAATAGCAAAAAAGCATTCGCCAACCCTGCTATCACAGAAACTAACCGCATGGCTAAGGTTGGTTCTTTGAAAAATGGTATTGGAAGGCCAGCTAGTAATGAGAACAGTACGTGATTGTTCGGAAACCTATAGCTTGTTAGAGCTACCTTAAACCCATCCGAAACAAAATAGCGGTATGTGATTGCCTCATCCACGTGTATTGGCATAATTAAAGCAAACCAATAAAGTACCGGAGCTATTAGCGCTAGAACAAACAGTATTACCGCATTTTCTCCTGCCTTACTCACTTTCCGGTGTTGCAGATTTGTCTTTCACGATATAGAGCGGGCGCTGTTTAACATTACCAGCAATACGACCAATGTATTCTCCAATAATTCCTATTGAAACCAATTGTATTCCACCAAGAAATAATACACTAAGCATTAATGAGGTCCAGCCTGGTTCATACACCTGAAGAATAAACCTAGAGTATAATGCATAAAGCATTAGCAGAAAAGCGATAAACGACATTATAAATCCTGCCAACGTGGCCATTCTAAGCGGAAAGTTTGAAAATGAGGTGATTCCGTCTAGTGCAAAACCAACCATCTTAGACCACGTATAGCCAGTATTGCCTGCAACACGCTCGTCTCGCTCGTACTCCACGAAAGTTTGATCAAAACCGACCCAGGCTATCTGGCCACGTAAAAACTTTTCTCTTTCGGGCATTTGCTTTAAGGCCTCAACCACACGCCTACTAACAATTCTAAAATCCCCAGTATCTATTGGGATATCTACACTGGTGATCCTCGAAAGAAAACGGTAGAAGAACTTAGCCGTAGCCTTTTTTAAAAACGACTCTCCTTTGCGCTTTATCCGTCTTGCATAAACCACATCATAGCCGCTTTTGATTTTAGCAACCATTTCAGAAATAAGCTCTGGTGGGTCTTGAAGGTCTGCATCAATAATTACTATCAAGTCCCCTACAGTCTGGTCTAGACCGGCAGTTACTGCAATTTGATGTCCGAAGTTCCTACTGAGATCGACAAACCTAACATCAACCTCGGTTGAGGGTAATTCTTTAACAATAGATATGGTATCGTCCGAACTGCCATCGTTCACAAAAATCAACTCTGATTTAGTGAAATTGAGGCCATTTAACACAGCTACAAGCCGCTCGAATAACGGCCGAATATTATCGGCTTCATTGTAAACTGGTATTACAACCGACAGCGTCAAACTAGAGTTGCATTTCTGGAATTTCTCCCTCTACAATTAACCTACCTTCTGTTGCGGCTACTATTTCTTCTACCGAAACACCTGGTGCTCTTTCCAGAAGTTTAAAGCCATTTGGAGTTACATCTAAAACCGCCAGGTTAGTAACAACCTTTTTTACGCATTGAACTCCTGTAATTGGAAGACTGCATTGTTTAAGCAGTTTAGACTCACCCTTCTTATTCGTGTGCATCATGGCAACAATAATGTTGTCTGCGGATGCTACCAAGTCCATGGCCCCGCCCATTCCTTTTACCATTCTTCCTGGAATTTTCCAGTTGGCAATGTCTCCGTTATCGGCTACTTCCATAGCTCCTAAAACAGTTAACTGAACATGTTGGCCTCTAATCATGGCAAAACTTGTGGCAGAGTCGAAATAAACCGCTCCTTTTCTTGCCGTGATGGTTTGTTTTCCAGCATTAATTAGGTCAGCATCTTCCTCTCCATCAAATGGAAACGGACCCATGCCTAAAATTCCATTCTCCGATTGAAACTCAACCTCAATCCCTTCAGGAATGTAGTTGGCAACCAGCGTTGGAATTCCGATGCCGAGGTTAACGTAGTAACCGTCTTGTAACTCCTGCGCAATTCGTTTTGCAATGCCCGTTTTGTCTATAGCCATCTTTTATCCTCTTTGACGAACGGTGCGTTGTTCAATTCGTTTTTCAAACTTCTCTCCTTGGAAAACCCGATTAACAAATATTCCTGGTGTATGAATATAGTTCGGGTCAAGTTCGCCTGGCTCAACCAATTCTTCAACCTCCGCTACAGTTACTTTACCAGCCATGGCCATCATTGGGTTGAAATTTCTTGCTGTGCCTTTAAAAACAAGGTTTCCGTAATGGTCTCCTTTCCACGCCTTTACAATTGCAAAATCTGCCGTTAAGGCTGATTCTAAAATATGCGGCTTTCCGTTAAACTCTCTAACCTCTTTACCTTCTGCAACCTCGGTTCCGTAGCCAGCAGGCGTGAAAAATGCAGGTATTCCCGCTCCTCCAGCGCGGCAACGTTCAGCCAATGAACCTTGGGGTATTAAATCAACTTCTAACTCGCCACTAAGCATTAGTCTTTCAAACAAGTCATTTTCGCCAACATAAGACGAAATCATCTTTTTAATCTGCCTTTTTTGAAGCAGTAAACCGAGACCAAAATCATCTACCCCAGCATTATTAGAAATGCAGGTAAGACCCGTTACTCCAAGCTCAACCAACTTAGCAATACTGTTTTCAGGAATGCCGCAGAGGCCAAAACCTCCAAGCATTAAAGTCATGTCGTTTTCAAGGCCAACCAGTGCTTCTTCGGGGCCACTTACAACTTTGTTCATCTATTAAAATTCTATTTCGGTATCGCTAAAGCGATCTTGTGTTCCACGGCTCAATTTATCGTATTTATCGCAATCAAGCTCCACGGTTAACCCTTCTTTTGGTCGTTCAAATGCACCTGTAGAAATGTTTATGCTCTTGTCGGCATACACCTTCTGATAAAACAACGCCCAAATTGGCAGTGCCATAGATGCTCCTTGTCCTTCTCTAATGGTTCTGAAGTGTGAGGCGCGGTCTTCGCAACCAACCCAAACCCCAGTAACCAAATCGGGCGTATGCCCAATAAACCAACCATCTGATTGATTTTGGGTTGTACCCGTTTTACCCGCCATTGGTGGCTCTAGTTTGTACTTGTATTTAAGCCTAACTCCAGAACCGTAACGCACAACGCCTTCCATCAAATTCATCATGGTATAAGCGGTTTGTTCGTTCATTACCTCGTGGGTTTGAGGAACAAATTCCTCCAGCACATTTCCGGCTTTGTCTTCAATACGCGTAATAACCACAGGCTCTGTATAAACACCTTTGTTTGTGAAGGTGCAATGCGCTGCTGTCATTTCATAAACCGACAAACTAGGCGTGCCTAAACAAATGGCAGGGTACGCATCAATCGGAGCTGTAATTCCCATTTTTTGAACCAAATCAACAACGGCTTGCGGACCGAATTTCTTCATCACAAATGTCGTAACAGTATTAACCGAGTTAGCCAATGCTTTTTTGAGCGAAAGGTCTTCGCCTTCAAATTTGTCATCCGAATTTTTTGGTGTCCAATCTTCCGGTAGGCCCCACCTATCTTTCTCAAACGTTACTGGAATGTTCAACACTTTCTCGCATGGCGACCACCCTTCTTGAATAGCCAGCGCGTAAACAAACGGCTTAAATGTTGAGCCTACCTGACGGCTTCCTTGCTTTACGTTATCGTACTTAAAATGCTTGTAGTTTATACCACCAACCCAAGCTCTAACAAACCCGGTGTTGGGGTCCATAGACATTACTCCGGTGTGTAAGAAATGCTTGTAATATCGGATAGAATCCATAGGAGTCATAACCGTATCAATTTCGCCAGCCCAAGAGAAAATGGACATCTCTACAGGTTGCTGAAATTCATGTCTTAAAGAATCGTCAAACGGTTTCCAGATTTCTTGATAGTAGTTCCACGTTCGGTCTAAATCTGGCTGTAGCTTATCGCTCTTTCTTCTGAGTTTATCAATCTTCTTTTTAATCGGCTTAAGGTCGTCTTCCCGCTCCATCCTTTCCGCTCGCTCATACTGCTTATACAAGTCGGCAATTTCTGCCTCAAACTTGTTTCGCTGTCTTTTGTACTCGTAATAACCACGGTACCGCTTTCTTATATCCTGCCTTTCGTCTAAGCGTTCGTTATAGCGGGTAGAACGCCTCATAGACTGAAGCATAATGCTTTCAATCTCCTTGTCCGTTACGTCTCTAAACGGAGCATCGTCATTTCGCTTTTGGTCCTTCCAAAGCTTCGCTTGATGCTCAACTAGATGCTCAGAAACTGCCTCTTCTGCGTATTGCTGAAGCCTTGAATCAATGGTGGTGTAAATTCTTAAGCCGTCTCGATACAAATCGTAATTGGTTCCGTCTGGCTTGGTATGATTAGCGCACCATGTTTTAAGCTCGTTTCTAAGGTGTTCCCGGAAATAGGTGGCTAGCCCTTGGTTGTGATCTGCTGTACGGTAATCAAGCTCAATTGGCAAGGCATCCAAAGAATCTTCCTCCGCCTGGGTAATCACACCGTTTTTCTTCATTTGTAGAAACACGGTATTTCGTCTATCTCGCGTTAGCTCAGCCCTTCTTCTTGGGTTGAACAATGACGAGTTTTTAAGCATGCCAATAAACATAGCCGCCTGTTCAATTTTCAGCGAATCCGGGCTCGTATTGAAGTAAATCTTACTTGCTGATTTTATTCCAATGGCACCATTATTAAACTCAACCGTGTTCAGATAAAGAGCCATTATCTCCTCCTTCGTATATCTGCGCTCCAAACGTGTGGAAATAATCCACTCGGCTGGCTTTTGAACCATGGCGCCCCCCTTTAGTTTGCCTCTAGTTTGAAAGAGGTTCTTGGCCAATTGTTGCGTTACAGTACTTCCACCACCTCGCTTTCCTAAAAAGAACACAGCACGTGCTAAGCCGATTAAATCTACCCCGCTGTGCCAGTAATAACGTTCGTCTTCCGTAGCAACCAACGCGTTAACCAAGTGCGGAGAAAGGTCTTGATATTTGACGTTTGACCTGTTTTGAACAAAGTACGTTCCCAGTACTTTTTGATCTGCAGAATACACTTCAGAAGCCTGGTTGCTCTTTGGATTTTCTAACTCTTCGAATGTTGGAAGTGGTCCCCAAAGCCCAATAGCAATGCAATACAAATGCAGCGCAATGAGGCACGGCCCTGCAATTGCAAGGAGCCAGAAATACAGAAAGTACTTCCTCTTTATCGGTGCTTTTGTCTTTTTAGCCACTACCTTTTTCTGTGTTTTTCTAACGAAACGCCAACATCTAAAATAGCCGGGAGCGCTTCTTTTCTCATTCCTTGCTCAAACTCAAATTGATACGTTCCTGTATTGGGAAACCGTATGTTTTCCTTGAATAATATGTGGTTATCTAGCACATCGCCAAGGCCCGTACCCAACCATCTTCCTGTCTTGTCTGCAAGAAAACACTCAACCGTATCTCTAGCACTTTTCCCTGATGGAAACGTGGTTGTAACAAACATGTAAATGTTGGCAAACGGGTAGCTTGCATCATTACGCAAGTCAATATAAAAGTCGTAACCAGTCATGGTATCAGTAACCGCAACATCAAACGTAATGTTACTTCCTTGCTCCCAAATTTTGTTAGGAATTGTCTTGCTTTCCTGAAAAAAAACCTCTCCGCAGCCAGCCAAAACCAGCGTAAAACAAGCGACTAAAATCAGTGCCGATTTAGCTTGCATCGTTTGGTTTGTTGTTGCCTTGATTACGGTTTCTGTTCTTATTCCGGTTGTTGTTTCGCCTCTTGTTTCCGGAGCGTCCTTTGTTGTTGCGGCTGCCACCTTTTCCCTTAGGCTTATCAAAACGAGTTAGGTCATCTTGACCTACTACGTTCTCGTAATCGTGCTTAACCACTGGTGCAGCGCTGTACTCTTTCTCAACCAAAACCTGTGGCTTCTGGCCATCCTTGTTCATTTTAATTACCTCCTTAACTCGGGCAATCGGAACTTCAATAAAATTGGATGGATCATCTCTGAAAGTGAACCACATAATACCTCGAAAAATGTCAACCTTTTGTGTAAACGCTGTTCCTTTCTGGGTTTCAAGCTTTGTCTTTTGGCTAGGAAAATCCTTGAGTGCATCTAGGTAACTATCTAACTCAAAATTGAGGCAACACTTTAGTTTACCACATTGACCTGCAAGCTTTTGCGGATTTAGCGAAAGCTGCTGGTACCTTGCTGCACTAGTGCTAACAGTTCTAAAATCTGTTAACCAAGTAGAACAGCATAATTCTCTTCCGCAAGGGCCAATTCCGCCAAGCCTTGCTGCTTCTTGACGTGCTCCAATTTGCTTCATTTCTACGCGTACTTTAAACTCCTCCGCATACTTGCGAATAAGTTCTCTGAAATCTACACGTGCTTCGGATGTGTAGTAGAAAATAGCCTTGCTTTTATCGCCTTGAAACTCAACATCGCTAATTTTCATGCTGAGACCCAATTCTCTGGCAATAATTCTAGCTCTTGTTTTGGTTTGTTGCTCCAGTTCTACTGCTTCTTGCCATTTGCTAATGTCGGTTTCCGTTGCCTTTCTAAACACCTTCTTTAGGTCGGCTGTGGCAGAGTCAACTTTACGCTTTCTCATTTGCAACATCACCAAATCTCCCGCTAACGATACTGTTCCCACATCATGGCCAGGTGAAGCCTCAACAGCTACAACATCGCCTTCATTCAACCTTAAGTTTTCCTGTTTAAAAAACTGCTTTCTAGTGTTCTTAAATCTAACCTCCACAAAGTCGGAAACGGTATAACCAACCGTGCTTTCCATGTTTGCTAGGTAATTGAAAACGCTCAATTTATCGCAACTGCCTGTTTGACAAGCCCCGTTGCTTTTACATCCACGAGGTAACCCGTTCTCTGTTTTTCCATTACTACATCCGCTGCATCCCATCTTTCTTCTTTTTCTAAGCGAACAAATTTAATTGAAATGACTTGGCGATTTGCCAATTACTTCATGGCCTCGCTAAGCACGTAATCAGACAGTTTAAATGATAGGTCTGTAAACGTAATTCTTGCGTTGGCATTGCGCTCAATGTGATAATGCGCATCATTCATTGCCTCAAGCATTCCTGCCGAGTTGTTTGAGGTGATAAACTGAGAGAATTTGTGCACAAAATCGAGCTCTTCTTTCATCAACTTATCTTTGGTTTCTGGTATTGTTCGGTACATCAAAACCTTTCTAAGAATGCCGCTAGATTGTGCTAAAAGTGCCTTTTGTTGTTCTCTGCCAAGCGACTGAAACTCTTCGGTTAAGTCTCGTAATGCTTCCATTTGAACACCATAGCACGCTCTCATCCAACGGATAAAAAAGTTGATGGTGTTGGTGATAGGTGTTTCGTCTTCTAAAAGCTGCTTGGCAAGGTTTAAATCTCCATCGGCCAAATGAGCAAGTTTTTCTGCTCGCTCTCGGTTTTCATCCGTGGCAATTGAACCCGCAATTTCGGCCTCATTTAATCTGCCAAGCCTGTGTATTTGAACCCTCGATATTATGGTTTGAAGCATATTCTCGGTGCTTTCTGCAACAAGCAAGAAAACAGTTCTTTCTGGCGGCTCCTCTAAAATTTTAAGAATCTTGTTAGCTGCAGAAGCATTCATGTGCTCTGCCAACCAAATTAGCACCACTCGGTAGTCAGATTCGTAGGCCTTGTAACTCAGATTTTGAAGCACTTCGCGGCTATCATCCACATTAATAGAGCCCTGCTTGTTATCAATACCAAGACCTTTAAGCCAATCGTTAAGGTTGAGGTACGGGTTTGCTAAAACAGCCGAGCGCCAATCAACCACAAAGTCTTTGCTAGAAAAGTTCTTATGGTCAACTTTTGAGGTCTTGTTTTTTGGAAAAATGAGTTGCAAATCTGGGTGTTCCAGTTTCGCATATCTAATGCAAGAATCGCAGGTTCCGCAACTGTCTTTTTCGTTTCTGTTTTTGCAAGAAAGAAACTGAGAAAAAGCCAACGCCACTGGCAACGGGCCTGAGCCAACGGGCCCAACAAACATTTGAGCATGCGCAACACGCCCATTAACCACCGAGTTCTGAAGCTTTTCTTTTAACGAATTCTGACCTATTACTTCCGAAAAGAGCATGGCTCAAAAGTATGTACGCATGTGCTTAAAACAAACTTCATAATTTGATAACCAAGCAATGGGCTTCAAGTAACAAACATCTAGAAAACAGATATAGTATTTTCGCGAATATATTAGAGACAAACGGAATGTTGATTTTTTGCGCTTCCGTGTTCTTAACGTTGCCTTTACAATATGAAGTTGATTTTTAATACGCGCTTGGTTTTTGTCGCTTTGATTGGTTTGTTAATCACCTTTTCTTCTTGCGAAAAGCCAGAAGGCGAAGGTGGGACATCCACTATTTCCGGGAAGGTTTTTGCCGAAGACTATAACGGTTCTGGTGTTCTTCAGGGTGAGTTTTACCTAGCAGATGAAGACGTTTTTATCATTTATGGCGAGGACGATAACTATTATGACGACTCTTATAAAACCAGCTTTGACGGCTCATTTAGGTTCCAATATTTAAGACCTGGAGTTTATACCGTCTTTGTTTATTCTGATTGTGTTGCTTGTCCGTCTGGAACAGAAGCTATGAGCCAAACGGTTGAAATTGGCGGCAACAATGAGGATATTATTCTTGACGAGTTTACGGTTAGAAGGTGAACCCGCTTGAGTCATCCATAGCTGGTTTTAAGCCTATTTCTTTGAAAGAAATGGACGCGGTTGCATTAATGAACCGCACCGATACCAAGTACCTTGCTTCTAAACAAGATGTGCTTGCCGTTCTAGATTTTCTCTCAGATAAATATCGTGTTCTGCAGATTGCCGATAAACGCCTTTTTGAATACAGAACCATCTACTTTGATACTTCTGACAAAAACCTGCTTTACCAGCACTTACGCGGTAAACTAAACCGTGTAAAAGTTCGGGCCAGGGAATACGTAGGAACCACAAGCCGGTTTTTTGAGGTTAAACACAAATCGAACAAAGGCAACACAATAAAGTCTCGTATTCCTAAATCGGATAACCTTCGGGTAATTGAAGGAAAGGAAGCTGAGTTCCTGTCGTCTGTTTCAGAGTTAGACGCTGAGTCTTTACAACCTGTTGTTGAAATCAACTTCAAGCGCATTACGCTTGTAAGTCTTGAGTACAACGAAAGAATAACCTTCGATTTTCAACTCACTTTCTCAGGTAAAAAAGAACCAAAAACGGTTGAAGACCTAGTAATTGTTGAGATGAAACGAGACGCCAGTAGCGCGGCCAGAACGCCAATAATGAAAGCGTTAAAGCGTCAGGGAATTTATCCGTCATCTATGAGCAAATATTGCCTAGGAATGATTTTAATGGATGAAACTCAGCGTTACAATAAATACAAGCCTAAACTTTTAAAACTGAACAAATTATCTACCCATGGAAATATTTGGTAGTCCTTTATACGATGTTGATTTTCTGGAGCTCGCGTTCCGATTATTCATCAACTTTTCTGTAGCCTTTGTCATCATCAGGCTAATCTATTACCCAGTACATAATCGTAAAGATTATCTATTCACGTATTTCATTTTCAACCTGCTTATTTTCTTCCTGAGTTATTTGCTTAGCGGCATTAAACTACAGCTTGGATTTGCATTTGGTTTGTTTGCCATTTTCGGCATTCTGAGGTATAGAACAGAGGCCTTGGCCATCAAGGAAATGACCTACCTTTTTGTGGTTATTGCCATTGCTGTAATCAATGCGCTTTCTAACAAGAAAATCAGCTTTGCGGAGCTGATGTTTACCAACTTCGCCATCATTGCCATTACGTACCTTCTAGAGAAAAAATGGCTGCTTAGACACGAGGTAAACAAGACGGTTGTTTACGAGAAGATTGAACTCGTTAAGCCAGAAAACCACCACTTACTTATTAAGGATCTTGAGGAAAGAACCGGTCTTAAAATAGAACGTGTTCAGGTAGGCCGAATTGATTTTCTAAGAGACGTGGCCAGGGTTAAGATTTTCTTCTACGAAGACGAAAACCAATCTTCCTCATTTGAGGACACGGGTGTATAGACCACTAATTTTCATACTGCTGTTTGGGTTGTCTTCTAGTGCTTTTGCGCAAGATTGGGATTTTGGCACCTGGCATCGGGTAAAAGCCGGTGGCGGCTTAACCAAAAAGCTGAGCCTTTCAATTGAGCAACAACTTAGAATGCATGAAAATTCTACCCGAGTAGATCAAACATTTACAGAGCTTGGCTTAGGTTACGATTTGCCTAAGGGGTTTGCACTTAATGCCGCTTACCGGTTTTCATGGAGCCATGGCTCGGATGGCGCTTTTTCCAACCGTCATCGGTACAACATAGACATCAACTATGGCAAGAAGTTTTGGCTTCTAAAAGCGAAGGCTCGTGCTAGGTTTCAGCATAGACCTTCTGCGTATTTAGTTAACGAAAGGCTGGAGCCACAGGAAAGTCCCGTTTTTGTGCGGCTGAAATTGGCACTAGACTTCACTCCAATTAAGAAATGGACTCCTGGAATTGCCTTTGAATCCTTTTTTCGGGTTGCCAGTGCTGTTGATGATGGCGCAACCAAATTCAGGTACCGGGCTTACCTAAACTACGACTTGCCAAAAAGACAAGAACTCGGTTTATTCTACATGATTGAAACCGATTATTCAGGCACAACTCCAGAGTTTGCATCGGTACTAGGAATTAACTTTTCTTACGAATGGAAGCGGCCGAAAAAGAAGAAAAAGAAAGACAAAAAGTAGCCTATTCTGGGTGATAAACCCGAACAGCTGTTTTTAAAACCTCCTCCTTATTAAGCGTCATTTTCTTGGTTTTATGTCCGGCTAGCATATCCATTTGGTCATTAAAATGCGGACTGTCTGGACGGTCTGAGTTTCCACCAGCCATTAACGACTCTATATGCGGTTCTCCATCCTTAGAAAAGCTAACCAGCTGGACGTAGGTGTCACCACCTTTGCAATCCATACTTCCATTCTCTGCGTCCCAATTACTTGCTGCGGCCGCAAGCACATCACCAATTCCGCCAAGACCCACAGTTTTCCCGCTACGCGTGAAGGTTTGTAAGTCGCCAAATGGCATTTCTAGTTTACCAAAGTGGCGCATAAACTCCTGTTTAGTTTTGGCTATCGCCTCAACCCACATTGCGTCAGAAACATAAAGTCCTTGTTCAACTGCTTCTGAGCGTTTTCCTGTTCTCTTCAGAATTTTCTGTGTGGTTGCATAAGCAAATGCAGCTTGCTCATTAGAAGCGGTCATATCGTAGTCCCAACTGCTAATCACGTCTATGGCATCAGCAATTTCAGGGTATAAACTCTTATCTAGCTTATAGCCGTTTTGCATGCTTTGTATAAATACATGGTTCTCAGGAATCTGCTGGTCCCATTTAATCGCCTTAAATTTTTCCCAATCAACCTTACTTGTTTCGCCAACAAGGTTTTGAAACTGAACGCTTCTGTTATTGTCGTGAACTCTAAAGCCCATGTGTTTGTGATAGTCCAATTCAGAAACATTTTCCTCTTTACAAGTGGCATTGAAAGGCGCATTATTTGTGTTAAAAACATAGCCACACTCTGGGTTGGTGACTTGTGGCAATGCATTTACAGGAACCAAGTCGGTCCACAATGAAAGACTCGTGTTTCCAGCTACAACTCCATCCCATTCAAAACTTACATCTCGGTCAGGAATCATCCCGTAATCGATGTAATGAATGGTGTCATACCTATCGGCATAAACAATATTGAAGCGTGCAAGTGCATGCATATCTAGTGCCTTGCTGAACTCCGTAAAGTTTTTCGATTTGTTCATTCTAAACCACTGCTCGGCAACCCTAATGTCTTGGTAAGCCGCACACCTCACTGAATAAAACTTTCCGTCTTTAGATTTTAACGTTGGGCCATAAACGCTCCACCAGGCTTTCTGCTTTACAGGAAGAACAATTCCGCCAACCTTCACTTTTAACCAAACATGTCGCCTTTCAAGCTTCAGCCATTCCCCGTCAAACTCATACATCTCTTTTTTCTTCGGATGCATTTTTAAACGATAGGTATCCACTAAATCAAGCCCATTCCAAGTGTGGGACCACCCTAGGTTTTCGTTGGAACCTAGAAAAATGCAAACTCCCCCAGGAAACAACCCGCCAAGAATATTTAAGCCTTCTTCCGAGTTTAAATGCGCTTCATAAAAAGAAAACGGCCCATCAAACGGCATATGCGGGTTTACCGCTAAATACGTGTTTCCGTCAGCCGTAATGCTTGAGTTCATTGCAAACGCATTTGACCCCATTGGCACTTTCTCGGCATCCATTTTACCAGACCTAATTTTCTGTATTGGCTTATGCGCAGCCGAAATAACACTCAATGAGAAAACATAGCTCGCAACAACATCTTTTGGGGTGATAGGAAAGGCCTTTTTAATGTGTTTTTCAGACTTCTTGTTCTTCTCAACCCAGGCATTTACACCCGCACAATAGCCCTCCAAGTACTTTTTAAAATCTTCAGAAATGTCCGTCTCATACTTCTCATCAACAAGCTTTCTGATGCCGAGTAAATGAGTTAAGTAATCTCTTCCTGCGCCATCTTTTCCTTGATGTCTGCCAGCAAAGCCCTTTCCAGCATATAGCATTTCTTGCATAGTGGGAAACAAGTCTTCACAACTTGCCCAACCTAAGCCATAAGCAACTTCTGGGTCTGTTTCAGCAAAAATGTGAGGCACGCCAAACTCATCTCTGGCAATTGTAATTTTCTCTGAATCTATTTGAGCAAAAACTGAGTTGGTAAATAGAACAAGTAGGGCTAAGAATCTCATGAAATTAGGGTTGAGTTGCGAACTTAACTCTTAATCATATTCAACGCAATAACCGAAACATGAACCCGCTGGTTTGACCGATAAAGGTTTCGTTTATCGCGACAAACAGTCGCCAAAATTTTAGATTTCATCAAGAAATAAAACGCAAAACTCTGCCATATTGAGCACAAAACAAACGGAATAGTTTTAATTTTCAGTCCTAGCAAACCCAGCTTTCCGTTAATCGATAATGTAACGAAATGAACAACTTATTAACACCTCTAGCCCTACATTTGCTCGGTACAATTAAGTAAATCACGTAGTCCTTGGGTATGAGAAGTACAAATAACATTAGAATTTGGTTGTTTTCTGCAGTTTTGGTCACTCTTTCTGCTGGTGCAATTGCTCAAACAGGCGTATCAATTAACGGAACTGGTACAGCTCCAGACGCACAAGCAATTCTTGACATAACAAGTAGATCAAAAGGGGTTTTGCTTCCTAGGTTGTCGACTTTAGACGCTACAACATTAGCTAGTTCGCTTGATGCTGGGGATGATGGTATGATTATCTACGATACCACCACAAAAACCTTCAAGTATTGGAACGGAACTTTGCTTGCATGGCAATCCCTGATTACCTCTGTTGGGTCTAGCAACACTCTTGATGAAGCTTATGACCAAAACGGACCCGGTGCTGGACGAATAATTAATGCTGATGCTGGTAATGTTGAAGTTCAGGGAGCGGGTTATTTAACAGTTGCGTCTAATATTGGAATTGGTACAACTGCGCCAGACAGAAGAATGAAAATTTCTGGTACCGGATGGACCGCTTTAGAAGTTGAAAACACGGATGCGCAAGGCGCTGCTTTGGAGCTTACATCTCAAAGCGTTTCCAACTATGTTTATACAGATGTTTCTGGGTTCTTAGGACTTGAAAGCGCTGCAGGAGAAGACGTTGTAGTTAGAACTGACGGAGGAACCGAGAGGTTGAGAGTTCAAAACACCTCTGGTGATGTAAGAGTGATTAATCTTGCTGACGCCTCAAGCGCTGTTGTCCTTTCAGATGCACAAGGAGACTTGGGTAAAACAAGCTTAACGGGTGTTGTTACTGATGTATTGCTTGGAACTGGGTCTTTTGGACCTTCTTCTGCTTTTGATGACCATGATTGGTATCAAACGCTAAGCACAAATACACCAACAGCAATTGGAGACTGGATATACACCAACGGACGTGTTGGTATTGGTGTTGGAGCTGCGGCTAATCCAAACGCTCCATTAGAAGTGGCAGCAACTGGAGCGGGTAATCCTGCAAACAACTCAATATTAGCTAGTAACCCCAATAACTCTGGAGGAAACGATGCAATTATTACTACTCGTGTCGCTGGTTCTTCTGCAGGAGACCCTTTCTTCTCTATGGATATCTCAGGAGAGTTTGGTTGGTCAATGGGTGTGGATAATGACCATGATAACCGTTTCAAAATTGCGCCTAGCTGGAGTGACCTATCAACTAACACGGCCCTGACCATTCAAACAAATGGAAATGTTGGGGTTGGCACCACGGCACCAAGCCAAAAGCTACAGGTTAATGTTGATAATAACGGACTAAACATTCCTCTTCTTCTTCGCAATGAAGATGGCACTGAAGGCGGAAATATGATAGGGATGGGTTTTATAAACGAGGTTAATGGCGACTGGGCCAAAGCCGCAATTGTACACGAAAGACAAGGAGGGTTCGGGATTGGAGATTTGCATTTTCTACTTGACAATGCTGCAAACAATAGCGCTGTTACCATGGCTGACGCGAAAATGACAATCCTTAGAGGTGGTAATGTAGGAGTTGGAACTACTAGCCCGAACCAAAAGCTAGAGGTTGCGGGTACGGCTCGACTAACAAGCCTTGGAGGTGCTGGAGATAAGCTCGTTTATACGAATAACAGCGGAGATCTCTTACGCTCTACTTCAGGGATAAACCCAAACAGTTTAATTGATGGTACCGGAGCCTCTGGAAGGGTTACTTATTGGTCTGATGCCAACTCCATTACAAGTAGTGGTGAGTTCCTGTATAACGGTGAAAACCTAAGTGTTCTCAACCCGGAAACCTCTACAGCAGAAGTGCGGTTAGGGGCTGCTTGGGGCCGGCCAGGTGTTTATTCTAGCCAAGAACTCCAGTTATTTTCTGACGAGACAGGCATCGTTTTCGGAGACAGTAATACTGAAAGAATGAGAATGACCGCTGCTGGTCGTTTGGGTATTGGTCACAACGCTCCAGACGCACCTCTAACTATTGGAGACGGAACAACATCGGCTGCTTACGTTCACGTAAAGCGGAACAATAATCCGCACATCAATTTATTTGAAGGGACAACATCCGTGGCAAGAATGCAGGGAGACATTGTTTCTGGCCATGGTCAGTTTCAGATAACATCATCGAATGGTGCCACGTCCCGATTCAACGTGAACGAAGATGATGGAAATGTGGGGATTGGAACAACTGGCCCGGGGGCGAAACTCCACGTGAATGGCGCAACATCAGAAACAGTAAGAATTCAAAGCAGTGGAGCTGAGGCCGACATTCATTATGTCAACAATAATACCACGTGGCAAGTTGGCACAAACAATAGTGGAAATGGCACAAGCAGCAACCAGTTTTTCGTTTACGATAATGCATACAGACTCACGGTGCAAAAAGGAACAGGAAATGTTGGTGTTGGGCTAGCGAACCCAGCGCATAAATTTGAAGTTAGTGGTAATGCGCATGTTAGTGATTACCTAAAAGTTGGCAATCCGGCAATACCGGCTGCAACTTCTACAAGTCAGTGGAACTGGGTTTATATAGAAGAGTTTGATAACTACAGTTATTGGACTCAAAGTACCTGTAGAGGGTCAAACAGTTTTTATGTGCCATTTTTCTCCGGTGGCTACATTTATTACGAGCATGAAAATAATGATGATGATGATTATGCCTATTCGCCTTTTATTTGGGTGCCAGCCAACTCTGACCCAAGTCAGATTGCCGCTACAATGAGCGCTTATGTGTGCATGGAAACCAGTTGGGACGGGTTAAGAGCCGAACTATCAATCAACGGTGGTGGGTGGACAGTAATTACCAACTTTTCTGGTGGCGGGTATAACTCTGATGCAGATAATGATTGTGGCGGAGGCCACACTGCTGCATGGAGTAATAGCTCTGGTGTAACCTACAACCCCACTATGGATTTAGACGCAGAAGGCGTTCAGCCCGGAGATTGGGTGAGAATACGCCTTGAGGCAAGCACAGATGGCAGCACGGAACCTTGCTTTACAGATATTGAAATTTATCAATTTACCCTTCAAGCTGTGTCTCAAACAAATTCTGCCGCATTTGAAGCTGGCGGAATTTATGCCGCTGGACACATTTTTGCCCATTCAAATTCTCATGTGGGTGATGTTGCGGAGTATTTCCCAGTTTCAGGATATTCTGAACCAGGTGACGTGATTGCCATTGACCCTGAAACACCAGACAAATATGTAGTTTCTTCTACAGCATATAATCCATACGCAATGGGTGTGTATTCTACCGCACCTTCCGTGCTTGTTAATAGTCCAGACGCTGGAGAGCCTATTGGGCTTTCGGGTAGGGTTCCTGTAAAAGTGACAGACGAAAATGGCGAAATCAAAATTGGCGATTACCTCACTTCATCTAGTACTAAAGGTCACGCAATGAAGGCCACAAAAGCGGGTTACACTATAGGACGGGCACTTGAAACACTTGATGCCCAATCTGGCTTGGTTATGTGTCTAATTGAACCAGGCTGGTATAACCCAAGCACTTCTGGAAACACAAGCGGAGGTAGCTTTTTCGTGTCTAAAGGCCAGTCAATAATTACCGTTGATGATCCCACTATGACCAGAGACTCTAGGGTATTCATTTCAATGCTGGGTAACGCAGGTTCAACGCACTGGATAAAAGAAAAAAGCAACGGGCGATTTTCAGTTGAACTGGCTAACCCAGCCATTGAAGATGTAAGGTTCGATTACTTTATCGATGATGCCAGTGTACGTTCAAGAGATGAGTTAGCCTCTGTTGAAATTGTTCCAAACATGGGAGAAAAGAACAATGATGAGCGTCAGTTAACACAGCGAGACGGCACAATTGTTATTGACGGTAAAACAATTACGGAGGTAGAAACAAATGACAGCAGTCCAAAGCAACACCCTCAGTTTGAAAATAGCCAGGGTCTTCCATTAATGGTTGAGTCAGACTGGAGCCTTCCTTCTCCTCCTCCAAACAAGGAGGAAGGGTGGATTTGGCATCCAGATTATGGCTATGTATCGACCGGGAAAAGTGGCCATCATTAAGGGTTATTAATTTAGGTTAGGGTCCAGTTTAAATAAGCCAAACACAACTTCACCGTAGCCTCAATTCCTTTATCAAGGGCTCGTTCCATCCCTTAAGAGCCATTACCACAATATGTGGTTTAGTTTAGCTTTTAGATTAACTAAACCCACGCCTATTTGTAGTGAAGCAAGTCATTTATTGCGGTCATTTTTTTAGTTTCCGTTTGCTCCTCTGTTTTGCACTAGCTGGCCATTTTCTAATTTAAAACAAACTTCTTGTCCCTACCTTTGTCCCGCCTTTTGACATAGACGAATTAAAATTCACACACGATGAAGCTTTCTCTACTTTTTAAATCCACGTTCGCTCTAATTGTATCCGCCTTTCTGGTTTCTGGCGTGTTTGCACAAACAGGCGTTTCTATTAATTCTTCTGGTACCCCACCTGATGCTGATGCCGTTTTAGATGTTTCAGCGTCTGACAAAGGTGTTTTGCTACCTAGGGTGACGGACCATACTGCGCTTACTCCAAATCCTGGAGGAGACTACGGGCTGCTTGTTTTCGACACCACATCTAACTCATATTGGTACTGGAGCGGTACGGCATGGGTGGAAATTTTGGTGGGGGATGACCAAACCTTGGCAGAAGTTCTTGCCCAAGGAAACTCCGCTGGCGCAAACGGTATTAACATGAACAACCAAGCAATTACAAACATCGATTGGGCAAATAGTGATGATGGCACGGGCTCGCTGCTAGATGCTGATTTGCTTGACGGACAAGAAGGAACATACTACCTAGATGCTGATAATGGCTCCTACGATGGAGGAACAACCCTGCCAAGCTCAACCGTAGAGGCAGCTATTGACGCATTAGATAATGCTGTTGATGGTATAACTGCAACTAACGGGTTAACGGAGGCGCCAACTGGTGTTATTAAATTAGGTGGTGCTTTAACCGAAAACACCACAGTTAATGGCGGAGCGTTTGACATGGACTTTACAACCACTGACGTGGACGGTTTTAGTATTGACGGAACAACTTTTTCGGTTGACGGAACGAACAACCGTATTGGTATTGGTACCGCAACACCTAGTCAACCATTACAAATTAACGTTGACAATAACGGACTCAACATTCCCTTACTCCTACGTAATGAAGATGGTACGCAAGGCGGAAATATGGTAGGGATGGGCTTCATAAACGAGGCTAATGGAGACTGGGCCAAAGCCGCAATTGTACACGAAAGACAAGGAGGGTTTGGAATTGGAGACATGCATTTTCTACTTGACAACACGGCAGACAATAGCGCTGTAACCCTAGCAGATGTAAAAATGACAATATTAGGTAGCGGTAATGTTGGGATTGGTACCGCTGGACCTACGCATCAGCTGGAGATTCACGGCACTAACAGCGCGCCAATGCGAGTACATAGCTCTTCTTCAGAAAGCGATATCGCTTTTACCAATGGGGCAAACGGCTCGTGGCAAGCAGGAACAAACGACTCTGGAAATGGAACAAACAGCAACCAGTTTTATATTTATGATAGCGGTGGCGCGGGGTACGTAGCATCTTTTCAGAAGGGTACTGGTAATGTTGGAATTGGAACATCAACTCCTGGTGCAAAACTACACGTTGATAACGGCACAAACACCAA
>JBMYXX010000020.1:0-19903 GCA_049608805.1 Flavobacteriales bacterium
GTTGTAGCACATAGAAATGAGACACCTTCTACACATCGTAATTGCCGCAGCGCTTTTCACTTCTTGTAGTTCTCAACAAGACCCGAAACATCTGGACAGTAATGACAAACCGAACGTCATCCACGACACCGTTGAAATAGTAAAGCGAACAATTGAGACACGATATGTTGAAAGACCTGAAACAACCACGCCTTCCGACAATCAATTCTACATAGAAGAAAGGTTGCCAGATTGGTTTCTTGAAACAGGATTGCTCAATGGACTTCAAATTGGAAACCAATATGAATTTGACAATCGGTTAAATCCGCTCTATTTGGAAGCTGATTTCAACGGGGACGACAATATGGACATTGCAATTCCAATCAGACGTACTAATAGTGGCAAAGTTGGTTTTGCAATCATTCATGGTAAGACAAATAAGGTTTATGTAATCGGAGCAGGAAAGCAGATTAAAAATGATAATTCGGACAACTTAACCTTCATCGACATCTGGAAAGTCAATCGAAAGAAAATTAACGAACCAGGGGTGGGCAATGACGAACCCCTTAGCCTTGACAACCCGTCTTTGGAATTAATAAAGTCTGAAGTTGGTGGCGGACAGGTTTACTGGAATGGAAGTGAGTACGTTTATTTCCATCAGACGTGTTAAAAGAAAGAAACTACGTGCTACAACATCTACTATCAAAATAGGGCGTGACGACAGGTACGCAAGCCTTGGTTGTTTCTACCGAGTTCGGTCCCGTCCCAATAGTTATCGGGAGCTATAGAGATGTAGTGTTTGCGCATGACGAGGGGTTGACAATGTTAAAACTCATTATCTTTAGCAGAAACCGTTGGCAACAAGCGAAATGAAGACGACAGCTCTTAGTATATACATGTTTGTATTCACGCTCAATTTAAGTGCACAGACGTTCACGGAAGCGTATATTGACAACTTCCGAAGCACTTGGGAGAAAGAAGTACATGACTCAATAAAAGCAGCGCTTAATCCGATGCTCGATAGTATGGTTCGCGCCAGTACTGGAATGGGATATTGGGAAAATCAGGCGCAGCAAATGAAAAACTCAACCTACGAACGAGCAAATCATTATAAAAAGGTGCTTGAGATTTGGGGATTTGATATTGATTCTTTGCAGTCATTCATGTTGGTCGAAGAATCACATTTTTTTAATTCTTGGCCACCAGACATTACTAAGTCAGGTGTTGTATTCGTGAACGGGGAAACTATGCCGTTCAAACACAATCCCGATGAGAAGAATGGATATTCAGAGTTTTTAGGTTTTCTAAAAGATTATGAAACGCTTGACAGGACCAGAGCGCGCAGCATTATCTATCATTTACTTAATAAGGGGGCAATTGAAAGTCTCACAGCTTTGGCGAAAAAAGAAATGACTTACAATGACGATTACTCCAAGCAGCCAGCACAGGAATATGAAATTGTAGTTTATGAATCGGCAGCAGAAGACCAAGTAAAAATTATTTACCTGCATGACTTTATCGCGAATATTGAACAATAAAACGAGCAGCCAACAAAACCTAAAGCCAACTAAATTTTGGCTTTACCAGACCTTTATAGCACATTTACTAAGTCCACATTCAACAGCATGAAGTATCTTGCCCCCCTCCTCTTTACCCTTTTAAGTTTTACAGTACAATCTCAAACCACTTACACAGTTGGTCCGGGGCAGCAATACCTGCGGTTACAAGATGCTTATAACTCTATACCAGACGTTCTTACGGGAGCGTACGAGATACATCTTATGGCAGGGTATAATTCGGCTATAGACACGTTTCCAATCATCTTCGATAAACGAGTTAACGCTAGCCCGACTAACACAATTACCATTATGCCACAGGCACCAGGGTTAGAGCTAGTGCCTCAGAATAGTCTTTATTACAACACTATTCAGTTTGATAGTTGCAGCTACGTAATTCTTGATGGACGAGTTGGAGGTGTTGGAGATACGGCCAACTTAAAAGTATCAAATGCCCTAGACAGAAAGTTTACCATTCGGTTAGACAGTGCTTCATACAACACCATCAAGTACTGTAACATAACCTCTGTTGCATCTGAGCCAGACGATTCTGCCATGGTAATAATGACTGGTGGCCCCTGCACCAACAACCTTTTTGAAAAGAACCTACTTCATGGAGACGGTGCAGACGTACCGTACCACCTTTTTTATGCCTCGGCTCAGCAACATAATAACAACACTTTTAGGAACAACTACATTTTTGGTTGCTCTGGTACCGCGTTATGGATAGATGATGATGTAGATGATTGGTTGGTTGAGGGTAATCATGTCTTTCAAGGAAATGGCAGTAAAGGATTCAATTTTATTACCGTTTTCGGAGATATGAATAATGGCGTGGTTCGAAACAATTTTATGGGCGGCAGCGGACCATTTTGTACTGGAGCTCCTTTTGGAGGAGGAACTTTCTTAAATGAGCAATCAAAATCAGAAGTGTACAACAACACATTCCAAAATTGGGATGGAGAAAGTCAGGTTGCAGGAGATGTAATTCGAGGACAAAGAGTGTACAACAATTCATTTTCAGACATTAGAATTGCTAATGACTTTTCGGTTAACGTTGATTTTATTTCCGCTGGAAATTATTGTGCTGACATCTCTTTTCAGAATATGGTATTTGAAGGAAATTTTGATATTGAATTTGTTAAGGCTGATACCGTTGTAGGTATTGAAGTTGGTAGTTTAGATGAGGTTAATAACCTTGAATTTACGATGGATAATGGATCTGTTACGGCCATTTTGGCTGCAGACATTGCAACCAATAATTATGTAGGAGGACTAAGTTTTGACCATTTCAATCCACTTGGTGCCAACGCTGGCATTACTCTTATCGGAATATCGGGAGCCCAAGTAAACAACTGTATTATTGGTAGCCTAACCGTACCAGAAAGCATTCATTCTAAAGCTGATGTGAGTTTCAATTTTACTGGATTTGGAGCTGGACAAATTCAGAATAGCACAGTTAGCAATGTCTTTATTGAGCACGAACCCAATTACAACAATCCCAGCTTTACCGGATGTAACGGTACTGCTACTTCTGATTGTACTGTGCGAAACATTAACGCAATGGGCGATATAACTTGCTTTAGTGGCACTACAATAGTAGATGTATTGGTAGATAGCATAGTTGGGGCTGACGGTTCGCGGATAAAGGGAGTTTCTGGTCAAAACGTTTCAAATTGCACCATAACTGGCCTTTATTCAGATTTTGAGATTAAAGGAATTCGGAGTTATTCAAATGGCACGGTTAGCGGCAACGTTTTAACCAATCTGCACAGTGAAAAAAAGTGCTACGGCATTCAATCCGATTATGGGGTTTCAACTGGGATGCTAGCAGAAGTTTCCGACAACTTAATTTCTAATCTTTCTGCGGGTGTAGAATATGTTGGGAATTCAACTGATTATGCTTACGGCATCTCTTGCAGATCTCGAAAAGTGATAAACAACAACATGCAAAACTTTTTGAGCTACAGTAAGCTGTTTGCTATTGAATCTGTTGACAATACAGGTACAGTGATAGAAGGAAATACCATGTCTAACATGAAAACGCAAACATTTAACGGTATTCTCCTAAGTGAGAATGATGGCTTTCCCGTGGATACAATTAGGAATAACACCATTTCCAATATTGAATGTGATGGTGGTTACGGCATGTGGTTTTTTGGTAATGGTTCCGAAGGGATTAATGTGCTGGTTATAGATAATACTCTAGAAAACATTCAAGTTGGGTTTCAGCCAACATCAAGTTTCGTTGGAGATTTTGCTGGTATTAAGATGGAACCTAATTTTCACCCAACTATATGTTATGCTAGAAACAACATAATTCGTTCAGTAGTAAGTGCCAATAATCGAGGAGAAATAATAGGCATATCTAATCCTCGAGTTGCAGCTAATAACCTGATTACGCTTGGAATTGATGATAATGGAGATGCAACATTGAATCAGGCAAACCTTATAGGCATTTACAATAGAGAAGGGACAGATTTGTTGTACAATTCCATTTACTTAGAAAGTAATTACGATACGGTAACTCAGACCGCCTGTATTTTTGAATATGACGCGCAGTTTTTTAACAATCCACTTCGAGTTGTTGGAAATATTCTGCAAAATAATTGCGGCAACTTGACTAATGGAGTTGGAAATCATCATACCTACTTTACAGACCACATTGGTGCCCAAACATTCAATAGCAACTTACACTATTTGGGAGGTAACAACGGAATTATGATTGGAATTGAGGGTGGATATCCTGATCAAGTAACATTTGCCGATATGCAGAGCGGTTTCTTTAGTCACCCCAACTCTACCGAAGGAAACCCATTGTTTTTAAACCCAAATGGAGCTACTAATGATGTAGATATGTCGCTAAATGTTGGTAGTCCTGCATTTGGTGCTGGGCTAGCACTTCCCGAAGTTACAGACGACTATTTTCATCAACCACGCTCAGCAACACCTACAATTGGCGCTATTGAAGGATTGTATGTTCCATGCGCACAAATTTTAACCGCATCAAGCTGTGTGCCTTACGAATCGCCAAGCGGAAATTACACATGGTCCCAAAGCGGAACATACCTAGACACCATACCGTCACCAGGTTGCGACCAGATTTATCAAGTTAACCTAACAATCACTAATGAAGTTGTCGAAGTTTTAAATGCATCTCAATGTGCAGAATACGAATCGCCAAGCGGAAATTATACATGGTCTATGAGTGGAACTTATACCGACACGATTTTTAATCAACTTGGCTGCGATTCTGTATTCGTAATTAATCTAGAAATATTGGAGCCGACAACTAGCCTAATTGATGTTGCCGATTGCGTGAGCTACACAACACCAAGCGGCAATCAAACCCTAACCACTACCGGAATTTATACAGACGTAATTCCAAATGCAGCTGGCTGCGATTCTGTTATAACCATTGATTTTGAATTAGTAGAGGTAGACACAAGTATTACTCAAAACGGTACAGAGCTAACTTCAAATGCAACGAACGCCACTTTTCAATGGCTGAATTGTGATCAGAACTTGCTGCCAATGACAGGAGAAACGAATGCATCGTTAAGCAACTTGCTTTTCGGAACCTATGCACTTGAAGTAAATCAAGATGGATGTATTGATACATCTAGCTGTTACACTATTGGAGATGTAGGAATTGAAGAAATGCTCGGTAACCTAGACGTGCGATCTTTTCCTAATCCCACGGCAAACGCAGTCACACTTGAGTTTGACCACCAATTTACAGGCAATATGACTGTTTTTGGCGCAACAGGCAAAGAGCTATTCACAGAGCTTATTAAAGGAAGGAAGCAGTTTAAATTTGAACTACCAACAGCGTATGGCATGTATTGGATTCAACTATCTAATGAGAAGGGGCTCCTGCATAGCTTTAAGATTGTGAAGCAGTGACGTAAATGATTAATAAACGTGCTGCAACATCTTCTACCAGAATTAGGGTGTATCCGCCTTAGGCGGAAGGCAAGTCTCAGTTGTTTTTGCCAAGCCCTTCCCTACCCGATAGATATCGGGGGCTCTCAGAACGGGCGAAAGAGCTTGCTAAAGCTAGTTTACCCTGAGCTCGCCTGCACTGAGCATGGTCGAAGTGTCGAAGAGAAAGAATTAAAGCCCTATTTTCAAAGCGGTTACCGTAGTACACCATATAATTGAAACCAATGAGGTTATTGAAAACACTCGTTTTTATTCTGGTTGCATTTACCAGCACGTCTCAAGAATCCAATCTAATCGTTAGCCTCGAATTGGTTTCTGATTTATCTGCGACACCGATATACGATAGATTGACGGTGATAAATAATAGCCGAATTGAGTGGAAAGAGGAATTCCAATATCTCGACAGCATTGAGATATACAAAATCCGATATCTAAGCGACAGCTTGGAAATAAATGGCCTTTTGGTGAAGCCTAAGAAAAAAGGGAAATATCCGTGCGTGATTTACAATCGAGGAGGAAACAGGGATTTTGGTTCCTTAAAAATTGCGAGTGGTGTATATACGCTTGGTCAAATTGCAAAAGAAGGCTATGTAGTCATAGCAAGTCAATACCGAGGCAATGGAGGTAGCGAAGGGCAAGAAGAGTTTGGGGGAAGCGATGTCAATGACATCACTATTCTACCAGATGTATTAAAAGAGATAGAAGAAGCCGACACCGAAAGGATTGGCATGTATGGATGGAGTCGAGGTGGAATGATGACTTATATTGCCTTGACCAAGACAGACAAAATAAAAGCGGCTATTGTTGGAGGAGCTCTTTCTAACGCTTACCAATTGGTTAAGGGTCGACCTGAAATGGAAACTAATGTACTTGCCGAGTTAGTGCCAAACTACTATGCCAACAAAGAAATTGAGTTGAAAAAAAGGTCAGCCATAAGGTGGGCTGATAAATTCTCTAAAACCGTCCCAATACTAATGCTTCACGGGAATGCTGATTGGAGGGTAAAGCCCGAGCAAAGTTTGGGTCTTGCCATGAAATTTGAAGAGTACAGAATACCGTATCGACTTATAATGTTTGAAGGCGGTGATCATGGAATATCTGAGCATAGAGAGGAAGTCAACGAGCAAGTCATTAGGTGGCTAGACTTGTATGTAAAAAACAATGAACCCTTGCCAGTGATGGATTATCATGGAAGATGAAACGGAGTACAACATTCTGTATAGACAATGGCCGCGCAAAACCTACTCGCTGGCCAAGACACGGTTCACTCGGGTTATACGTATGTAAGTTGAAAAACTCGTCACAACAGTGAATTTCAGGAACGGAAATACCAATGACATAGAATCCTTACGACAATTAGGAATTAAGTCATGGTCTCAATACCAAACCGCCTTGTCACATAACCATTGGGAAGAGCTTTTTAAGATTATAAGTGATGCCAATACTTATTCTGAGCTTCTCAAAAACTCACAATGCCTAATCTATGAGACTGAAGCTAAAGAGATTGTTGCAATGGCTTTTATAGTACCAAAAGGCAATCCCAACGAAATTTATGATGAAAAATGGTGCCATCTAAGATTTGTATCGGTGCATCCTAAATTCCAAGGAAAAGGACTTGGTGAGGAGATTACAAGAAAGTGCATGGCGATAGCTCGAGTAAACAACGAGGAAATTATGGCCCTGCACACCTCAGAAATAATGAAAGGTGCTAGACACATTTATGAAAAAATTGGATTTAATATCGTCAAGGAACTTCCTCCTAGCCTAGGAGTAAGGTATTGGCTTTACACCTACAACCTGTAATACTGAGTATAAACACTAACCATCAAACAACTGCAAGACCACTGGTACGCGAGCACAATTGCTTCTACCAAGTTCGCCATCGTGCGAAAGAGCTTTTTCAAACCTAGTTTACCCTGAGCTCGCCAGCACTGAGCATGGTCGAAGTGTCGAGGGGAAGGAACTAAAGCCCTACTTTCATAGCAGTAACCGTTGGGCAACATTTTGAAAAGCTATATCATAACATGAAATATTTAACAGTACTTTTTATTCTTGTCGCAACCACGGCAAGTATCTCTTCCTGCAAGAAGTGTCAAAATTGCGAGCTTTACGAAAATCCGTTTGTTGGTGGTCGCGTCATCGAAGAAAGAGAGGTTTGTGATGAAAGTGTTGCAGATGAGCTAGAAGCAACAAATATGGTCAATCGCAGTTGGTCGTGTGAATAAGATACCGCTTGCGCTCGTTTGTAACGCTTGTCCTCAATCATGCCATTTTTACGGACCACACGACTAATGTGCACTTGCACATAAAAACGACAGACAATCAATTATCGGGACACTTGGACGGCTTGACTTTGGGGCAAGGCATTCCATGGGGCTTGCAAATGCAAGATTTAATGGCGCTGGTAAGTTCTTTGGGATGAACGAGCGGCAACGCTAGAAGAACAGACACTCATGCCTTTCCAAGACCCTGTGGAGATGGGTTTAACCCTACCTCAATTGGAGCAGATTGTAAGAGACCAAGCCTTTTTAAAAACACTAACGGATTATGACATTACGGAGGATGAAAAATTCTCTTCCCCGTTTGATGAATAAAAAAGTGAAGAGCAACGAATATTAAATCATAACTCTCAGCGGGTTTTACCGTACAAAACCAACCGTTTAAACCTTTAAAGAAAAGATAAATGAGCCAGTTAAAATCAATCTTTTTTGCCCTCTTCATGGCATTAACTATAGTAGCGTGTAAGAATGAAAAGAATAGTTCTAATGCAGAAAAAAGTGATACTACCGAAGCTTCACTAGAACAGGAAGCAAGTAGTAAAGAGCCAGAGATAGTTTTCCAAAAAACTTTGACTTTACAGGATATTACGTTCGATGTAACAACCACCGGAGAAGGCTCTATTGGTGAGCTGACCATTCAACCCAAAGGGTTAGAAATTGATAACCAACAAGTAGTACTTGAATTAGACGGACAAGTGATTAATGCAGAAATTGAAGATTTAAATTCAGATGGATTTCCTGAAATCTTAATTTATACTACTTCAGCAGGAAGCGGTGGTTATGGTAATGTAATTGGTTATTCGGTAAACGATGGAAAGTCCATTAGTCAAATTTACTTCCCAGATATTTTTGAAAACAAAGAAGCAAGTAGCGGCTATATGGGACACGATGAATTTGCTATTGTAGAAACCACTTTAGTACGAAAATTCCCAGTTTACAAGAATGATGATACAAACAACAACCCAACGGGAGGTACTCGGCAAATAGAATATAAACTAAACAACGGTGAGGCATCTAAACTATTTGTCATAGATAAGATTAGTGAGATTAAATAAAGCAATTTCCAACGTTGACTAGAAGTAATTGCTCGCCTTTGCGTCTCCCGGTGAAGCAAGTTTGAAACCTGTGCCCTCCTACCCCTTAAAAATGGTTCCGCCAGACCTTCTAGGGCCAACGGCCCAAACCCCTATTTTGCGCACGTAAAAACCTAACCCATGCCGCGTGCTACAACCATACAAGAAGTTCTAAACGAGCTTGATGCCATTATAGATGAAAGCATTGCCACCAACAGCAGATTGGGCTTGTTTGCGTACATCTACAGGCGCACCACGGCAGAAATTGCTTCGGAGATTGCCCTCGGAAACTTTGAAGACAATCCGCGCCTAGAGGCGTTAGATGTGGCCTTTGCCAACTTATACCTAGATGCTTACAAAGCGCATAAAAACAACCAGCCCGTAAGTGCGTGTTGGGCCTTTGCTTTTAACCAAGAACAAGAAGCGTTAACCATTCTGCAACACATTCTGCTGGGAATGAACGCGCACATTAACCTAGACCTTGCCGTATCTACAGCCGCCACCATGGCTGGTAAAGATATTTCGGCCATAGAAGCAGATTTTAATAAAGTAAACGACATCCTTTTTCACATTACCAACGAACTGCAAGACCGCCTAAGTCGGGTTTCTCCGCTTATGTTTCTCCTAGACCTACTAGGTGCCACCACAGACGAAAAGGTCATAGATTTTAGCATGCGCAAAGCCCGCCAACAATCTTGGAACTCGGCCAATTTGCTTTGGTCATTAGGAGAAGATGGAAACGATGCAGCCATTAACGAAATAGACCAAGTGGTACTTAGGCTGAGTCAATTCCTCAAAAGCCCCAAAACGGGAGTTGTTCGGTTTTTCCTCAACCTCATGCACCTGTTTGAAACAAAACATGTGGGCATCGTCATTTCTAAACTCAAAGCCTGATTATTTAAAGGTAAATCGAACTCAGATTCTGAACAAACAGATTGCCACAGTCGTTCCTCCTTCGCAATGACGTGCCTGTCATCAAATCCTTTTCTTTGCGCTCCGTTTTAGCAACGTTTATATTCTCATCAACTTCAAAAACCGCAAATGCTAAACCTCAGCAGAGCAAACATTACCCAGTGCATTATTCATCGTCCTGGCAATAAATCTACCAGCGACCCTTTGTGGCTAGCGGATGGCCGAACCATTTTAGATGACGAGATTGAAGTAAAACTGCGTCCGGCATTCCTAAAATGTTTCTCTCAGAACTTTGAATTTCATCAGTTTACACACCGTATGGATGTGAAAATGAATGATGTTTATGCTTGCGCAGAAAACCTGTTTAAGGATGAAGACGTGATTAAGAACTCGCAGAACATTGCAGCTCATTTACACGACCAAACCAAAACGGCTTCTATCAAGTCTGGAGACTTGTTTGTTATCCTCTTTGAAAACGTAAAGTTTAACGAAGAAGACTGTACTGCGCTTGGCCTGTTTAAGTGCGAAACAAAGGAGTCCGTTGTGGCCGTTACCAAGGTTGATTCTGGCACGCCACAGCTCCAACTTCGTAGCGGTATTGGCGATAAGAAGCCAGATAAGGCTTGCCTTATCATCAACAAGGGTTCTCATGATGGATACCACGTGCTAAGCTTTGAGAAAAACCAAGCAGAAACCGATTACTGGCAAAATCAGTTCCTCGGTATTCAACTACGGATGGAAAGCGATTTTCAGACCAAGCACGTACTTAATACGTGCAAAGATTTTATTGGAACACAGCTTCCAGAAGAGATTGAAATGGACCGTTTAGACCAGATAAACTTCCTAGAGAAATCTTCAGAATTCTTTAACGAGAATGAAGAGTTTAGAATGGAAGAATTCACGGCAAACGTGTTTGAAGATGATGGTATTTCAGAATCTTTTGCATCGTACAAACATCAGGTTGAAGAACAAACGGGCATTCCGCATTTGAATGCCTTTGCCATTTCTGAACAAGTAGCCAAGAAAGAGATTCGAGGCATTAAGTGTGTGATAAAACTAGACCAGAACTTTGATGTTTATGTGCGTGGCGACCGCGATTTAATTGAACGCGGTGTAGATGAAGAAGGCCGCAACTTCTACAAGCTTTACTTTGATGAGGAGACGTAATCTAATGTTACCTTAAGTCATGCTTTCGGTTAGAGAATTACAAGCCTCAGATATTCCATTAATCGCAGATTACTGGGTCAATTCTCCTGACCAACATTTGGTTAGAATGGGAGTAGATTTAGCCAAAGTTCCACCAAGAGAGGCGTTTGTTGAGGCCTTAGAACATCAGCTTTCTATGCCAATTGAAAACCGAAATGCGTACTGCATTATTTGGGAGTTAGAAGGTGAACCAATTGGACATTGTAACACCAACCCCACTCAATTTGGTAAGGAGGCTAACATGCATTTGCACATTTGGTCTAATGAAAACAGAAGAAAGAATATTGGTACGGAGTTTTTGAAAATGACCATTCCCTTATTCTTTAAAAACCTAAAATTGAATCAACTTTTCTGTGAACCATATGCCCTTAACGAGGCTCCTAATAGAACACTAAACAAGCTTGGATTTACACTTATTAAAGAGTACACAACCGTTCCGGGAAGCATTAATTTTGAGCAGCCCGTAAAACAATGGGTAATGGATAAGCCTCAATCCCCTACCAACACAAATGCCACGTAACTTTCAATTTTCAAATCTTGTTAGTTGGTTAGTTGGCCTTCCGGCAGCTTTTCTTTCCTTGTTGTGGCCTGCAATTGTTAATGGCTATCCCCTAGTTTACTCCGATTCTGGGACGTACATTATCTCAGGATTTCTCAAAAACGTTCCCATGGATAGGCCAATTGCTTACGGTCTATTCATAAATCTCTTAGGTGCAGGAACCTCGCTTTGGTTTGTTGTAATTGCGCAAGCGTTGCTGGTCATTTTTACCATTTACATGTTGGTGAGGCTAGTAACCAAGTCTGCTCCTTGGCCTTGGACTATCGGTTTAGTATTGGTGCCTGGTCTTACAACCGGAGTTTCCAATTATACTTCTCAGATTATGCCAGACATTTTTAGCGCACTGTCAATTGTTGGGTTTGGTGTGCTGCTAGCGCAAAAGAAGTTTGGTTGGCTAGAGGTTCTCTTATCCTGTATAGTTGTTCTTTCTGCAATGTTCCATTTCTCAATTCTGATGGTCGGTATGGGAATGGGAATCGTTGCAATAATAGGTTGGGCAATTTGCCGTACCAATTTTACAGTCGTTAGAAAGGCAGTCCTTCTTTCAACCTTGCCTGTATTGCTTGTGCTAGGGCTCAATTATTCGCTCACAGACGAGGTTTTCATCTCCAAAACCTCAAACGTGTTTACAACTGCGCGTATAATGGAAACGGGAGTTCTTGCCGACTTCCTTACAGAAAACTGTAGCCAAAACGAATACTTGTTGTGCAACTCGGTCAATGATTTCCCAAACCATGCGCATGAGTTTTTATGGAATGATGACAGTCCATTGTATGATGAGGATTGCCGTTCTCGGAGGTTTACCGCATGCTGGTTAGAAAAAAACCACCATTTCGGGTTTATGCTGAAGGATATCGTTACTCAGCCCAAATACTTGTCTCAATTGGCTGTTATCTACACGGTAGATTTCTTCTCACAACTAGGAGATTTTGGCATTGGCCTTCTTACACCACAAACCGAAGGCTCAGCTGCTCAAAACTGCTTAACAAAGGTTTACCCTTCTGAGTTAGATGCTTACAAAAGCACTGCTCAGTATAAAGAGACCCAGTTTTTCAAAACCGCTTCATCAATACAAATGGTGATGGTAATTCTAGGTCTTCTTGGTATTCTATGGGGGCTGTTTCAGGCGTATCGGAACAAAACAATTCAGAACTACGCTTGGGCTTTTATGCTGATTTTGGGTGTTCTAGGTAACGCCCTTTCAGTTACAATCTTTTCTGGCGTTTTAGACCGTTATCAGTCTAGAGTAATATGGATACTACCACTGATAGCGCTGTGCATTTTAGTTCGCTATTGGGAGAATCGTCAAGAGCTGACACAAATCTCAAACAAGAGTAACGGTAAGTAACTGGCCAGGTGGTTTCCACCTGAACCTATCTCCTACCGAACAATAAACTTCCCAGTTTTTCTTACTCCGCCATCTTCTAAAACCAGCATGTAAATACCGCTATTTAACCGCTGCACATCTATCTGCTGATGAAACGAATACGCTTGCTGTAACACCTTTTTACCCGATACATCAAGCACCAAAATTGTGGCATTATCGGAGGCTCCCGGCCAATCAATCCAAACCATTTCTGAAGCAGGATTAGGATAAACTTTGAGTTCAGGTACATTAACTGCCTCTGGCGTTTCGGTTATCACCTCCGTACAATCGTAATCATCAGGATTAAAATCAATATTAAACCAATCGCTTACATGACTAATGGCGTTAACTCTCCTTTGGGTATTGTAGGTTCTAAGTTTGCTGTTTACCCTACTCTGCCATCCGCTGTAACTAGACACATGATGCCATCTGTTAATATGCTGAGCAGCATTAGGGTCATACATCGCTTCAAAAAAGTCTATGGCCTCGGCTACCGTATCTGTATGAAATTCATTATTCATTAAGCAAGCGTACCTCGCTAAAAAGTCTTCTCTAAACTGTTCAGATTCTAGCATATTCCTAAACAGAAACGTAGCGTATGGCGGATTGTAAATAGCGCTACCAGTTGGGTGTGCAGCATACAGTAATGTGTTGTTTGAAGCGGGAAAATATCCCCAGCCAGAATCGAAATCGTAGAGCAACCATCGCCATTTAGTGTCTGCCCCACCTCGCCATACTTTATGGTTATTGGTTGGCCAATCTCGGTTGTTAAAATATATAGCATGACAGTAATAATCTATCATGCTAGAAATGTCTATTTTAGTTGTAACGTACTGGTAATTAGCAGCTTCAGAAAGCGGATTGCTCTCAATAAAATCGTGCACAGCAATATAATCCGTGTTGGTGCCTTCAACTATTCCCCATTCTGTTGGCTGATTTGGCCGTACTCCAGAGCCATGCAGCAGAATACTTACATCTTCTTTATCTATATCGTACTCTTCTTCTATGTAGTTAGAATCGTAGTAATCTCTGATGGTGTGAATGCCCCAATATTCTCCATTCATAAACACCACGGTTGGCTTGGCGTGCTGAGAATCGTAATCTAAATATCTACTGACATACGCGGTTAAAGCATCTTTAATCATGGTTTGATTCCAGCAACCAAAGTGTGCTCTAAACATAAGTTTGTCAAACACCTTCTTGTCTTTAGTTTCGAAAAACTGATGGTTAAACTTGGCAGCTCCCAGCTCATCTCGGGCGTACATTCTCAACGATTTTTGTGCCGAACCTCTCGTTTTCCCACCATTAATGCGCATGCCAAAGTTCTGCGCCCAAGTAAGGTCTTGGTCGTCAAAATATTCGATATGACATTGGCGCTCCCACGCTATTCCTTTCATAAAACAGTTTCCTGTCCATTGAGAATTTGTTGAAGAGTAGTTTGCACCCAGCACGTAAATCCCTGTATCGTAATCAAACAAAGACAAAGAGTCCGTGATTATAGACACAATTGGATAGTCTTGAAGTAGTTCTCCAAACTCATCATCAATCATATAAGACTTGGAAAAAACCTGAGATGTTGCTACTCCATTATTAAAGGTTTGTGCTCTTATCACGTTCAGCTTAGGAAAGCTTCCTGTTGGCGCAGACCAAGCGTTTCCTGTAGAAATTTGAGAATATGGCGATGGTGTGCCTATTAAATCTGTAACGGAAATGGTGCCAGCATAAAGCGAAGTACTTTCTGAGGGTACACCGCCATTCAGCGTGTATCTAATCTCGTGACCAGAATTACTCGTTAACGCCAACTCAAACTCATCAGCATAATAACCTGGCTCATGAGAAAATTGAATTGCTGCCATGGTTTGATTGGTAGCAGCAGGAGTTGAACTCTGAAAACGCTCCCACTCCCCGCTTCCATCAGATACACGAGCGTAAGAGAAGTCTTCGCCCAAAGGCGTGGCCTTAACCTGATCTAAAATTTGTCCATTATCATCAGAAAGTATCAAGGTCTCTCCAGAACTCTTAAGCTTAAAATTGGTGTGCAAATACGGCCCAGTTAAGCGGTCTTTGCCAGAACAGAAAATCAGCATAAACTCGCCAGAGTTAAGCGTTACCGCAGGAAAAACCCATTGATTAGGTTCGTCTTCGTCATCAGTTATGCTGTATCCACTTAAATCTACATCGGTAAAACCGCCATTGTAAAGTTCTACCCAATCGGTAAAATCTCCGTCTTCGTCTGCAATGGCTGTTTCGTTTTCAGAAACAAATTCATTGATTCTCAACTCTTGCGCCAGCACAGAAACTGGCAGGTAAAAAGCAAGCAATAAAGCGGTTAATCTAAGGCGGTACATGTAACAAAGATGCGCGCTTATTTACACCAAACCAAAGCTCCGATTACTTTTACATACCTTTGCACTCGATTTCAACCCTCCGCGAATATTTTGCATGGTGCATTTATTGGATGGATGAAACGTCCACTAAAGCACATAGATGCCAACATTTAAAGAGTTAGGTCTTAAGACCGAAATCGTCCAAGCGTTGGACGCACTAGGATTTGAAAAGCCAACGCCAATTCAGGAAAAAGCTATTCCTACCGTACTAGATTCAAAGCAAGACCTTATTGCGCTTGCCCAAACAGGAACTGGAAAAACAGCAGCTTTTAGCTTGCCTGTTCTTCAACAGTTAGATGAAGACAGCAGAACTATTCAGTCTATAGTTATTTGTCCGACACGAGAATTGTGTCTTCAAATTGCCGCAGACATGCAGCAGTTTGCCAAATTCATGAACCTTAAAACGGTTGCTGTTTATGGCGGAACAAGCATAGATGGTCAGATACGCGATATTAAGCGTGGCGCCCAAGTTATTATAGGTACTCCGGGTAGAACCGTTGACTTAATTAACAGAAGGGTTCTGAAATTACAAGACGTCAACTTTGTTGTATTAGATGAGGCTGATGAAATGCTAACCATGGGTTTCAAAGATGACCTTGACACCATTCTTGCCGAAACTCCAGCTGAAAAACAGACACTTCTTTTCTCTGCAACGTTGCCAAACGGCATTAAGAGCATTGCCAAAAACTACATGAACGACCCTGCGGAAGTTTCTGTAGCAGGCGGGAACGAAGGCGCAAAAAATGTAGAGCATCATTATTACCTCGTTAATGCACGAGATAAGTATGAATGCCTTAAGCGATTGGCAGATGTAAACCCGAACGTTTACGGTATTGTGTTCTGTAGAACCCGAAGAGAGACGCAAGAAATTGCTGACAAATTGATGCAAGATGGCTACAATGCAGATTCTTTGCATGGCGATTTGTCTCAAGCGCAGCGAGATGGCATTATGGCCCGTTTCCGTAAGCGTAAAATTCAACTACTTGTGGCTACAGATGTTGCTGCACGTGGGATTGATGTAGATGACATTACTCACGTAATTAACTACAACCTTCCGGATGAGGAAGAGGTTTACATTCACCGAAGCGGACGAACAGGCCGTGCTGGAAAGCGTGGTATTTCTATTGCTATTATCCATTCGCGCGAGCGTGGAAAAATGAAATCTGTTGAAAGAAAACTAAAAAAGTCTTTTGAGCAGCGACCAGTTCCTTCTGGACAAGAAATTTGTGAAACTCAGCTTTATACTATTGTTGAGCGTTTAGGTAAACTGAACGTAAACGAGAAGCAAATTGAGCCTTATTTGCCTGCTATTCTTGAACAGTTAGGACATCTGAGCAAAGAAGACTTAATCAAGCATTTAGTAAGTTTTGAGTTCAATAAGTTCCTAGACTACTACAAGAACGCAAGAGATTTAAACGACCTTAATGCTAAAGGCGACCGTGGTAGAGACCGTGGACGCGATAGAGATCGTGGAAGAGATAGAGATAGAGACCGTGGAAGAAGTAGAGACCGAGATTTTGGTGATGAGCGTCCGAAACGAAGAAGCAGCAGCGATCGTTTTCTAGACAATGGAAAGTTCACACGTTTCCACATCAACCTAGGAACAAAGGATGATATGAATCCTGCCAATTTAATGGGATTGATAAACGAAAGCCTGAGTAAACGAGATGTAGAGATTGGCAAAATTGAGCTAATGAATACGTTCGGCTTTTTTGAACTAGACAGCGAGTATGCCGATAAACTTTCTAGCAATCTGAAAGGAAGCGATTACGGTGGTAAAAAAGTTGACTTAACACTTGCCAAAAGCAAAGGACCAAGAGAATCTGATTCTCGTGGTGGCGAAGGCGGTGGTCGCAAAGACAAGTTCAGAGATAAATTTAGCAGAGACAGAGGCGGAAAACGCCATGGTTCTGGTGGAGGAGCAAAACGTGCTGGAGGCAAAAGACCTAGAAGACCGTTTTAATTCGTAAAACTGAATACGTTAGAGTCTTTCCAGACTTCTATTCGTGTATTTCATAGTTTAAAAGCAATTTGAGTCGTTTCTCAACGTTGGCAATCACGTATCTTCCAACTCTCATGAGAATACTCTTAACACTGCTATTCGGTTTATTCTTAGGTTACTACGCTACAGCGCAAGATTCAAATGTGCATAGCGTGTATTTTTCCATAGACGCCAGAGAGCCATCGCAGGAACAAATTTTGGAACTTAAAGATTGGCTTTCTCAGTTTACTGATACCCTCAAGAAAGTTGAGGTGATTGGTTTTACCGATTATTTGCACACCGATGATTACAACCTCACGCTCTCTGAAGATAGAGCCAACTTTGTAATGCAGGTTATTGAAAACCAAAACCTCCTGAGATATAGGATGAGTTTGGTAAGCGCCAATGGTGAGAAAAATGCAGTCCAGCCAATAAAAAGTCAGCGGGGAAATGCTGAGGACCGAAGAGTTGATGTTATCGTATTCCCAAGAGAAAAGAAGCCCGTTTTAATAGAGAGAAAGGAATCGGCAACCGGGAAACCGCAAAAGGATTTACTTGAAACAGTAGAAACTGGTCAAACGATTGTTCTGAAAAACATGAACTTTTTTCCCGGAAGGCATTTCCTCATTCCTAAAGCAGAATCTGAGTTAAAAAGGCTTGCTCATGTTTTAGACCGAAATCCTACAATGCAAATTGAAATTCAAGGACACATTTGCTGCAAACTAGACTCGCTTGACGCCAAAGACATTGACACTCAAACTCCACAACTTTCTTTCAATAGAGCCAAATACATACATGATCAACTTTCGTTGGCGGGAATAGACAGCACAAGAATGAGCTATCGCGGATTTGCTGGTTCTAGGCCCTTGTTTAAGCCTGAACTAACTCAAAGACACAGAAACTTAAACAGAAGAGTGGAAATTAAGGTACTTCACAAGTAAAGTTTCCTCTTAGTCTTCCTCAGCAGAATTGTCTTTAAACGTGAGTTGCAAGGCAGACGAGCCCGTTAAATCTGAACGTAATTCTACCTGATGCGTCACGGTGCCATCGGTAACCGTCATTGTTACGGTATTTGGCGGCAATGTTCCCAAATTATGAGCATGCAAGTAAACGTAGGTTTGCCGGTAGGCTGATGCATCAAACTCAATTGTTTTCTTTAGAGCCGTAATACTGTACTCGTCAACAATCTTGTCTTCCCCAACGTAAATAGAAACAATATCTCCGTCAATCACTTGAGCATCCCAAATCTCAAAAGTTAACTGGGTTGTATTGAAAGTTAACTTATGCTCATGCCTAATAGGCTTAACTCTGCGGTTATTCTTTCTGCTTGGCAAAATGTCTGTCACAGGATTTAAAACGGTCTTTGGCTTTGGCTTCGGCTCTACCGCTGCAACCAGCTCGGTATTGCTCGTATCAATCACGCTTGTATCAGTCTGTGCTACTACCGTTTTAACCGTTGCTTCTTTCTTAACAGGTTCAACTTTCTTTGGCACAACACGCACAGGTTGCGGCACATCTTCCACAGCCTCTTTATGCTGAACAATTTCTACCGGAGGCACTACAACCTTTTCCTTTTTCTCGGCTTTTTTCTTCTTAGGCTTTTTAGAACTCTCCTCCTCTTTGTCTTCAATAATTTGCCAAAGCTTAATGGTCTTGTCTAAACTTCCAGAAAGAACGTAGTTCGGTCCGCTCTCCAAATCAAACGACATAACAGTTCCTTGCTCCGCTCCCTGATCAAGAACTCGTTGCTTGTTGTTTAGGTCCCAAACATTAAATCGAGAAGCATGATCTCCGGTAATTACGTACTTCTGATCTTCTGTAAATGCCAAGTTGCTAAACTTATTTCCTCCTGTTCCCGATCTAAAACTTGTTAGCAGGTAGAAGTTTTCTGGGTTGCGCATATCAACCCGAGAATTATCGCACCACGTTAGCAGTCTTTTTCCATCCTCAGAAAACTCTAACGAATTGATGAGACAATTTCCCGTGTTGTACTCTCTGGTAACTTCTCCACTTGCAATACCTAATGCCATTAGATATTTGCCTGCTGCAAAAATTATCTCATCGCCATTTGGCGAAAGAATAGCACAACGAATTGGCTCACTTTTATCGGCATAGATAACCTCAGGTTTGCCATCAGAATTAAACGGTGCACGACACAAAAACCGATTGGTTCCTCCGAAATAAACCATGTCTGACTGCTCAGACATCAGTGCAAACTTTACCTTATTGACTGGGCTATTCTCGCCATCTGGACTGATAATCCTTTTCAGACACATTCCTGTAGAAGAGTCCCAAACTTTAATCTGACCATCTTCTCCGGCAGAGATTAAATACTTACCGTTTTCGGTATAACGAACGTCTGTAATGGAACCAAAATGCCCTTTTAATTTTTTCCTGGAAGAGGTGCCGTCTAAATCCCAAATAAACACTTCTCCTCTAGTTCCTCCGCTGGCAAAATGAACATCGTCTGGAGAGAAGACCACGTGCCTAACACCAAAACTATGTCCTGTAAATGTTCTTATATGGTCAAGTTTAAGGTTCTGCGCCTGCACAGAAACACAGCTCATCAAGAAAACAAACGGACCTATTATTCGCACCATTTTACGCACTAACATTTACTAGGTAGTCATTTTATTACAAGGCCACAAATATGCTTGCTT
>JBMYXX010000021.1:0-19657 GCA_049608805.1 Flavobacteriales bacterium
GATAAAACCTCCGCCAATCACATCATCTCCCTCGTAAAAAACAGCCGATTGTCCGGGGGCAATTGCACTAACTTCTTCGTAAAAGTTGACGGTTAAATCACCATTGCGTTGCTCCATTAAAGCCTTACTTCCAGGGTGCTTATATCTTACCTTAACCAGTGCCTCCATCGTTTCTGGAAGCTCGGCATATTTAATAAGATTTAAACCACGAACACTCATTTTTGTTTTGAGCAAATCTTCGGCTAAACCTAAAGTAACCGTATTTGTATCTGGATGAATCCCAGTAACATACATCGGTTCTCCTAAAGCTATTTCTAATCCACGTCTTTGTCCGATTGTATAAAAAGGGTAGCCGCGATGCTTGCCTAAAATCTTGCCTTCTTTATCTACAAAAAGACCTCCATCAACTTCTTCCTCTAGGCCCTTTACACGCCTTTTCAGGAAGCCTCTATAATCGTTATCAGGGATAAAACAGATCTCGTAACTCTCACTCTTTTTAGCAATGGCTTCGTAGCCGCTATCCAGGGCAACTTGCCTAATATCTTTCTTGTGCATTTTCCCTAGCGGGAAAATGGTTCTAGCCAAATTCTCTTGACTCAAACCCCACAAAACGTAAGACTGATCTTTACTCTGATCAACTCCTTTCGAGACAATGTAACGGCCATTTTCCTCTCTAACTTGGGCGTAATGACCTGTGGCAATAAACTCGCAATCGAGTTGATCCGCGCGCTTTAAAAGTGCATCCCACTTAATGTGCGTGTTGCACAAAACGCAAGGATTTGGAGTTCTTCCAGCCACGTATTCATCAACAAAATTGTCAATAATGTAATCGCCAAACTCCTCACGGATATCGATAATCATATGCGGAAATCCGAAATCAACAGCCATCTGTCTGGCATCGTTAATATCATCCAAACTACAGCAACCTGTTGTTTTTGTGCTTCCGCCTGCAGAGGCATAATCCCATGTTTTCATGGTAACTCCAACAACTTCATAACCATCGTTATGAAGCATCATAGCCACAACAGAACTGTCGAGACCACCACTCATTGCCACTAAGACTTTTCCTTTACTCATTGTCTTTCCCTTCCCAATCTATGGTGCTTACTAAAGTTCCATTCTCCCAAACTTCAACTCGCTGGGTACTTCCGTCCTCATTAAAATGGGTCACTTTTCCATTTAGCTGATCTAAATGATACCAACCTTTAGTTTTAACCTTGGTTCCTACAAGTTGTTCAACCACCTCATCTGGTCCTCCCATTTTTCCGGGTGTTTTTTCCTGAACAAACTCACCAGCATCATAAAACTCTTTGAACTCTCCTTCCTTGTTCCCCTTCTTGTAATTGTAAACGCTTTTAGGAATTCCACTTTCGTAATACTCCTTAAACTCACCATTCTCACGCTTGGTAGTTTTTAGCACGCCATCTCTATAAACGTCTTGTGTGTAAACCGAGCCATTTGTATTGAAATTTAGCCACACTCCAGTTCTAATTCCTTGGTGGTATTTCCCCTGAACTTTCGGTTTGCCTTTTTCCTGATACATTTTGAAAGGGCCATGAAGATTTCCGTCTTCGTAATTGGCATCAACCCAAGGTTTTCCATCATCAAAAAACTTCTTCCAAACTCCGTGCTTAATGCCTTTTAGGTAGTTGGTTTCCTCTCCAAGCTTTCTATTCTCAAAATAAGTTCTCTGTGCTCCATGCAGGGTATCCATGATGTAGGTTTCTTCCAAAACCATTAATTCCCTATCGTTGAAATACTGCCAAAGGCTGTCCTTCTTCATCTCTCGATAAAGTCCTTTCGCCTTAATTTTTCCATTCTTGTGATAAACATGGTTGGCCACTTGACCGTTACCAATATGCTTGTTGGTGGCTTGCAACTTGCCGTTATCGTAGAAGTATTGGAACAATCCTACAGGCTCGCCATCTTTAAATTGACCTTGGTACCGAACTCTTCCGTTGCTGTACCTCTTTTCCCACTTGCCTTGCTTTAATCCGTTTGCGTCTGTTTGATTAACGTCTTGCGCAACAGCAAATGTTGCTAACGCGAAAGCGAAGCAGAAAAGGAAAGAAATCGTTCGGAGAATGGTCTTCATTTATGCGGCAAAGATAAGCTTTGAGTTGTTCAACTTTAGGTTGATGTTAACGGTTTTTCAGCACAGATCATTTCACGCTTTCCAGGCGGACCTGGAACTTTTTCAACTTCAAACCCAGCGGCAATCATGTTTCTGCGCACATAGCCTTTACAGCAGTAGGTAGTTAAAACGCCACCTTCATTCATCCAAGAAAACAGTTTTCCAAAAACCTCTTCCGTCCAGAGCTCGGGCTGAGTTTCAGGTTCAAACGCATCGTAATAAACCAAATCAAACATTGTTTTAGGCTGAAAATCTAGCAATGAAACTTGGTGCTTGGTTAGCAGAAACCGCTCCAGAATTGGATTGGTCTCATTCCAAGTTGAAGCATGCATTTTCTGAAAAACATCTTTCTCGTTTTCTAATTCTTTAGGTAATTGGTACGCTTGCCAAACTTCTTCCGGCACCGGAAACAACTCCAGACCGTGGTAGTTAACATTCAATCTTTCGGCTTCCGAAAACTGAGCAGTTAACACAGCATTTAAACCTGTACCGAAGCCCATTTCCAGCAAACTGATATCTGTCATTCCATTTTCTACTTGCTTTCGTAAACCTTTATCAACGAAAACGTGTTGTGATTCCGTGAGCGCTCCGTGCCGAGAATGATAAGTAGAACCCAAAACCTCATTGAGAATGGTTTGAGAACCATCTTTGGTTTCTACTAATTGAAGTGATGGTTTATTGAGAGACTCGCCCATAAAATGATAAACTCTAAAAGAGAAAAGATATGATTACGAAGGAACAATTTGAAAGTGGATACACCTATTCTGAATACAGAAAATTGGTAAATGACAAATTAGAAAACGGTCAAACAACTGGTCCAAACAGTTCAGAAGATTACCTGCAATACACCAAAATGAACGTGCATCGTATGGACAGATGGGACAGAACCATAGAACTGAGCGCAGATGTAACCGAAAAATTAAAGTCAATTCCTTGCCCAGTTAACTGGCTACTTCTTTCGGAAGGTTGGTGTGGAGATGCATCTCAAAATGTGCCTTTCCTCAACAAAATGGCTGAAGCTTCGCCTAACATCAACCTTAGAATATTGCTCAGAGATGAGCATCTTGATATTATGGATCAATATCTCACCAATGGCGGACGAGCCATTCCGAAACTGATTGTATTGGATAACGACATGAATGAGGTTGGAACTTGGGGACCACGACCAGCAGAGATTCAGGAAAAAGTGCGATTTGAGAAGTATGAAAACGGAATGAGTTCTGAAGACATTGGCAAAATGGTACAGAAATGGTATGCAAAAGATAAAGGCGCAACCATTGAAAAGGAAATGCTTGAGGTTATAGAACAGATGGATTGTGTTTTAGACAAACGACCTTAACATTCCTTAACGGCTTGCGTATTTTTATTAGGAAACGCCCAAAATACTTTAGTGCCCATGAAACAACTGCTACTCTTTGCTTTTCTGGTTTTACTCGGCACGCAATCGTTCGCGAAGCCAGAGCCTAGTGCCAATCCGTTTACACCATTCAAGAAAGAGCTACCAAGTTGGGATGCTCAGATATATCCCAATCCGAATAATGGCGAATTCAGCATTTCGGTAAAAGGAAGCGAAGCCGATTTAAACGTGGCCGTATTCAATGTAATTGGTGAGAAGATTCATGAGGTGAAAATATCTGGCAAAGACGGAGCTCAACTTGACTTAAAAGGAACGAAGAAGGGTCTTTATGTTGTTCAAGTAATTGATGAAACCCGTGGCGAAGTAGTTACGCGTAGAATGCAGATAAGATGATCACTTAATCCCCCGCTCTTTCTTAATGCGTTCGTAAGCCTCGGTTAGCTTTTGGAATTTCTCCTTTGCGGCTTTTTGATGTTCTTGGCCTAAGTGACTCACTTTATCTGGGTGATATTTCACGGCCATTCTTCGGTATGCTTTCTTCACTTCATCATCGGTAGATGATTTCGGAATCTCCAAAATCTGATAAACCGACTCAGTGTTTACCATCACAAACATCGCCTTAATAGACATGAAATCTTTCTTGCTTATGCCGAGATAAGAAGCAATTCGCGTTAGCATGCTAATCTCATTTCCATGAATTTCACGGTCGGCATTGGCGAGCTGAAACAAGTAATGCATTAACTGCAACCGAGAAGCATGATCCATAAATGTTCTAATCTGCATACTCACTTGCCTGATTTCAATTGGCTTTTTCAGAATCTCCCGAAGCAGAAGAAGTTGTTGCTTGGCTTTAGCATCGCCAAACTGCTGGACTAAAAATTTCTTTACAAAGTCGAGCTCAGATTTTTTAACCGCGTTATCAGCTTTCATTACGGCCGCTGTGAGAATTAGAAGCGAAGCCTCAAAATCTCCTGAAGTTGTCTGCGTTCTTGCTCGGCTTTTTGGCTGTGGTTGAGGTTCTCCCCAATTCATCACATCGCCACTAGAACTATCGTAAAGTGCGCCCAGAGCAAAACCAAGGGCAGCGCCTATCGGTCCACCAAACGCCCAACCAAACGTACCTCCCAACCACTTTGCGTACTTAGCCATTTCGCGAAATTAAGCCTACACGCGTGTTAAATCAGTAATCACTTCAGAATGTTGAGGGAAGAGTTCAATTAGAGTCTTTCGACTCGGCATTTCAAAATCTTCAAAATCGAAACCGGGAGAAACCGTACACCCTACTAAACACCAGCTACCTCCTTCTTTCACTTCGGAAGCAAACCAATGGTTTCCCTTTACAACTAACTGTGGCTCTTCTACTCCTGCCAAATCTAAACCCAATTGATGGGTGGTATAAATTCCATCTTCACCAATGTCATGAATAGTAAGTCCGTCTCCATCATAGAAATGCCACATTTCGTCACTTCTAATTCTATGAAATGCAGAGAAGTTCCCTTCAATTAAGAGGAAATAAATAGCCGTTGAATAGTTTCTATCTCCTCCAATATTTCCAAGTTCAGATGCCGGGATTGAACCAGCAGCTCGGTATGTTTCTTTGTACCATCCACCTTCGGGATGTTTGAGCATTTCTAATTGATCAATGTAAAATTGTGCCTTTTCCGGTATCATCAACCTGACTTTTGAGTTCTACGCTTCCTTCTTTTTCTTTCCTCCCAAAGACTCCATAATTGAGGTTATTATGGATAACACAAAACTGAATATGAGTGCCATTATCCAACCGTCAACAAAAAATCCATCGACAAAATAATCGGCCATCAATATAATGGCCGCATTAATTACCAAAAGAAACAATCCCAACGAAAACAACGTGACGGGAATTGTAAGCACCACCAAAATTGGTTTTAGAAAACCATTAAGTAATGAGAGCGCAATTGCGACCCAAATGGCCGCGATGTAATCTGTAACCTCAACGCCTGGCAAAATGGCTGCGGTCAAGAAAACCGCGAGGGATGAGATGATAAGCTTGAAAAATATGTTCATTTCGTATAAGTTATTCGGTAAATACAATTTGCGTGGTCATCAGAAACGAGAAGACTTCCATCTTCCATTTCTAGAATATCAACTGGCCTACCGAGTTTGTTTGCTCCTTTGAGCCAACCTTCGGCAAACACTTCATACTTAACAGCTTTATTGCCATCTAGTTCAACGCGTGTTATTCGATATCCGTCTGGCACGGTTCTATTCCATGAGCCGTGCTCAGCAATAAAGATTGATTTCCTGTACTCGTCTGGAAAAACATCCTTCTCAATAAAACCGACTCCCAAAGAAGCAACATGCGCACCCAACTTTTGTGCTGGAGAAGTAAACTCAGAGCATTCCTTTTGGTCCCCAAATTTTGGGTCTGAGAATTCGCCAGCATGGCAAAACGGATAACCGAAATGCATTCCTTGTTTGGGGGCATGATTCAATTCGTCATTTGGTTTATTGTCTCCAAGCCAATCTCGGCCATTATCTGTAAACCAAAGTTCTTTCGTTGTTGGATGCCAATCGAAACCGACCGAATTTCTAATTCCAGAAGCGAAAACTTCTAAATCTGAGCCATCAGCATTCATGCGCATAATGGAAGCATACTGTTCGTTTTTCTTTAGACAGATATTGCATGGCGCTCCAACAGGCACGTACAACTTATCGTCTGGGCCAAAAGCAATGTATTTCCAACCATGGTGTTTATCTGTTGGAAAATCATCTCTAATGATTTCCATTTTAGGAGGGATCTCCAAATTTTCGGCAATATTTCTCATCACCGAAACTTTGCTCACTTCCGCGATATACAAATCGCCATTTCTATACGCCACACCATTTGGCATGTTTAAACCAGAGGCTAAAACGTACGTTTTGTCAGCCTTCCAATCTCCATCTTCATCAACCACCGCATAAACATTCCCTTCTCCTCTGCTTCCCACAAAAAAGACACCTTTCGGCCCTTGGGCTAAACTTCTAGCATTGGCAACATCGGTAGCGAACAACTCAATCTTAAATCCGTCAGGAACCGAAATTTCATCAATAAAATCTACTGGCTTTTGTGCCCAGATTAAATTAGAAACCGATACAAGAAGAATTGCTAATCCGTGCTTCATGCGTTTTCCCTGATAAAACTTACCATAAGCTGACTGAACTCTTCTGGCTTTTCGTACTGCGGAACATGTCCGCACTTTTCAAACACTTCAAAACGCGCATTTGGAACTAAGGCATGAATCTTTTCCCCGTAATGCAATGGCAAAACTGCATCTTCCCTTCCCCACAAAATCATCTTCGGGATGTCTAGTTTATTAATCCGTTCATAATGCGGAACATGATTCTCTAGCATGAAATTTCTGAGCGTACTCAAAAGTGCTCGTTTAGAGCCTTTTACAACCATTGGTGCCGAGAACCACTTTGCAAAACCTTTGTGCTTCTTTTTGTTAAACACACCTTTTATAGGAGCTATATTAAGAATTGGCCCACCAAGCGTTCCAATCAGAGCTTCACCTATTCCCTTGGGCTGAAGCAACTTGATAACCGGGTCATTTGGAGTTGGAATTCCGTAGCAATCAACCAAGAAAAGAGACTTAATCTGATCAGGGTGATGACTTGCGTAGCGCGTACTAATTGCACCACCCATAGACAATCCTGCCAAATGAAATGGTTCATTAAACCCGACATGAGCAAGCAAATCTTTAAGCTGAGACATGAACAGCTCCGCACCGTGTTCTCCTTTTACACGCTCAGAAAATCCGCGACCGTACAAATCGTATCGAAGAACACGAAAACCTTGCTCAACCAAAAACTGAAACTGGTAATCCCAAACATGAAAATGGCCTATTAAACCATGAACCAGCACCACTTTTTCACCGTCTTCTGGCCCATCAATTTGGTACCGAACTTTCCCATCCGAGAGTTGCGCGTACTCTCCATGCTTCCTCATTTCCTCCAGAATACTCATGCTTCAAATTTATTCATCATTCAACAGTATTCCATTGCTTGATTAATATTGCGGTGCAAATGGAATCAATCGGTAAAAATCTTGAAGAGGTAAAAGCGCAGTTACCTGCGAATGTTTCGCTTGTGGCCGTTTCTAAAACGAAGCCAAACAGCGCGATTGAAGCGGCATACAACGTTGGTCAACGGGTGTTTGGCGAGAACAGAATTCAAGAGTTAGTTGTCAAATCGGAGGAATTACCAAAGGATATTGAATGGCACATGATTGGGCATTTGCAAAGCAATAAGGTCAAATACATTGCTCCGTTCATCAGTCTCATCCACGCAGTTGACAAGCCTAAATTGCTGGCAGAAATCAATAAAGAAGCACTCAAGAATAATCGAGTAATTAAAGTGCTTCTACAGTTTCATATTGCTGAGGAAGATTCAAAATTTGGGATGAACTTGCCTGAAGCAGAACAGCTTTTAGAATCGGAGCAATTTCAATCCTTTCAGAACATTGAGGTGGCTGGAGTAATGGGAATGGCCACGTTTACTTCTGACCAAAAACAGGTTAGAAACGAGTTCAAAACTCTGAAATCAATCTTTGATAAACTGAAAAACGGATTCTTCCAAAACCAACCTAGGTTCAGAGAAATATCTATGGGAATGTCTGGCGATTACAAGCTTGCCATTGAGGAAGGAAGCACCATGGTTAGAGTTGGTAGTTCCATCTTCGGAAAACGGGGGTAAATCACGTACTTTCGCGCCCCGAAACATGGCAAAAATTTCAAAGACAAATCGTGCGTCCGTAATTAAGGACTTGAAGAGCAATGATGAAGCATTTGCGCTTAAGGCGATTGAAAAGATTAAAAAAGGTGGTGATGTAAGCCTCATTCCGGAGTTACTTTCTGCTTTATCGGAAACAACGGAGGTTGGAATTGAAAATGCTATTTCGCAGTTGCTTTTTGACTTAAAAGACAAAGAAGCTGTTGAAGAATTGGTGAATCAAATGATTAATCCGGCCTTCGCAGATATCAGAGTAATTATGCTTTCTGCTTGCTGGCAAACTGGCATTGATTTAAGCCACAGACTTCCTGATTTAGTAACCGTTGTGTCAACCGGAAGCTACATGGAATGCCTAGAGGTGCTTACAATTGTTGAAAATTGGGAAGGAATTTCTGGTCAAGAAATGTTGGATTTAGAGATTATTAGACTCAAGTCTTTCCTCACGGAATCTGATAAACCTGAGAACGATGAAATGGTTTTCAGCATTATTGAAGTCTTGGAGAAATTTGTGACACAATAGTTTAAACTCTTGGCCGTTACCGAGCCAATAACAACAGCAATGAATAAGTTTTTTGTCGTTTTCAGTCTAATTCTAACCTTGGCTACAAGCCTAGCAACGGTAGATGTTAACGCACAAACCAAAAACGATAGTCTGCTTCAATTCTCTGGTGTTTTACTAACGCGAGATAGTTTAGAAGCTGTTCCTTTTGCAAACGTTTTAATTAAGGGGACGCATAGAGGAACCATGTCCGATTACTTCGGGTATTACTCCTTTGTTGCAGAGCGCGGAGACACTATCCAATTCTCGTACGTTGGGTTTAAAGATGCGCTGTTCGTTATTCCAGACTCCTTAGACAGAAAGCAGTATTCATTGATTCAAATGATGGATGTTGATACGATTATCTTGCAGGAGGCCGTTATTTATCCGTGGCCAACCAAAGAACAGTTTCGTCAGGCGTTTCTTGATTTGAGGCTACCTGAAGATGACAAGCAGCGTGCTGAACGTAATTTGGCTAGAGCCGACATGAAAGAGCGCATGGAAAACATGCAGGCAGATGGAAGCGAAAGCTACAAAATTGCAATGCGTAACTACGGCAATCAGCTTTACTATGCAGGTCAATTGCCGCCAAACAATCTGCTAAACCCAATTGCTTGGGCCAAGTTTATAAAGGCTTGGAAGAATGGCGATTTTAAACGAAAACGAAAAAAACGGAGATACTAGCTTTTGTTCAAATCCTCCCTCATACATCTTACCTCCCTCCTTTTACTTTTCACGGTTTTTGGCGGACAAGTTTTAGCGCAATCTAAAGCAACAATTACGGGCACCCTAAAAGATGAGAACAAGCAGGGAATTGACTTCGCAACCGTTGCTGCAGTTGGTTTTGCTGGCGGAACATCTACAGACAGCTTGGGAAACTATTCGTTAGAAATTCCGGCTGGAGAAGACATTAAACTGTCGTTTTCTCACGTGAGGTACGAACCGCAATCTTTCATTGTCAAACTCACAGCTGGGCAAACAAAACAACTCAACCGCATTCTTAAACTAAAAGAAAACTTAGTGGACGAAGCGGTGGTAGCCGATCAGAGTAATCGTTCTTCTACCATGCAGCGGGTTGACCCTAGGATTGCAGTTGAAATTCCGACCGTAGGAGGTGGTATTGAAGCTGTTCTTAAGACTTTCCCTGGCGTGAGTTCAAACAACGAATTGAGTTCTCAATACAACGTTCGTGGTGGTAATTATGATGAGAACTTGGTCTATGTAAACGATATTGAAATCTATCGTCCGTTTTTGGTTCGTTCTGGTCAGCAAGAAGGGCTAAGCTTTATAAACCCAGATTTGGTTGGAAGTTTGAATTTCTCCGCAGGCGGATTTGAGGCTAAATACGGGGATAAAATGTCGTCTGTTTTAGATGTAAAATACAAGCGTCCTCGGAAGTTTGCGGCTACGCTTGCAGGTAGCTTGCTTGGTGGAAGAGCTCATGTTGAGGGTTCCTCCAAAGATTATCGATTCTCTTACTTAGCTGGTTTCCGATATCGGTCTAACCAATACATTCTTGGTAGCCTTGATACCGATGGCTCTTACCGCCCAAGGTTTATGGATGCGCAAGCACTTTTAAACTTCGACATTAATGACAAATGGAGTGTTAGTGCACTTTTTAACTACGCCCAAAACCGCTACCATTTTGTGCCCGAAAACAGAGAAACAGACTTCGGAACAATTAGCGATGCGCTAAGATTTACCGTCTTCTTTGATGGCCAAGAGGTAAACACTTTTGAAACCATAATGGGCGCGGCTACGGTTGAATATCGTCACTCTCCTACCCTAAAAATGAAGTTAATTGGCTCGGCTTTCCGTTCTAATGAAACAGAAACCTTCGATGTTCAGGGACAATATTTCCTTGGTCAGTTAGAGAACAATTTCGGTTCTGATAATCTTGGCGAAGTGGCGTTCAACCGAGGAATTGGAACATTCCTAGACCATGCAAGAAATTACCTCACCGCAAACGTTGTTTCTGCACGCTACATCGGAAAATGGTTTGATGGCCACCGAATTCTGGATTGGGGATTGAAGTATCAATACGAGTCTATCAATGATAAGCTGAGCGAATGGGCAATGATTGACTCATCGGGATTTTCTGTTCCGTTAAGCTCAAATCAACTTGAGATTTCCGAAGTTTTAAAAACTGAGATTAACCTTAATAGCCATAGAACTTCTGGTTTTATTCAGAATACCTGGAACTTCTCAGACACGTCAAAAAGCACGTTAACGGCTGGCGTTCGTTTCCAATACTGGGATGTGAACAAACAGTTTATCGCTACACCACGATTAAATTATGCGTTTGATCCAAAATGGGAAAAGACGGATATGATTTTCCGTGCATCTGGTGGGCTTTATTACCAACCTCCTTTCTACCGAGAGTTACGTGATTTAGATGGAACGCTGAACAAGAACGTTCGCGCACAGCAATCTTACCATGCTGTGGTTGGAATGGATTACAACTTTAAGGCGTGGAGACGACCGTTTAAACTAGTTGCCGAAGTTTACTACAAGTACCTAAATGATCTTGTTACTTATGAGATTGACAATGTGAGAATCAGGTACTACGCCAAAAACAATTCTCGCGGATACGCAACTGGGCTAGACCTTAAAATTAATGGTGAGTTTGTAAAAGGAATTGAATCTTGGGCAAGTATGTCGGTAATGACGGTTCAGGAAGATATTCTCGATGATTTCTACTACGATTATTACAACTCAGACGGAGAGCAAATTGTATATGGAATAACCGAGAACTCTACTCCAACAGATAGTATTAGACAAACTCCAGGTTATATTCCAAGACCAACAGATCAACGCGTAAACTTCTCTCTTTACTTTCAGGATTACGTTCCCAAATTGCCATCATTTAAAATGCACCTAAACTTGGTATTAGGAACTGGAATGCCATTTGGACCGCCAGACAATACGCGTTACAAAGACACGCTTCGTATTCCGCCTTACAGAAGGGTTGATATTGGTTTTTCTTACATGCTTCTTGGCGAGAAAAAGAAATTTGTTGGTCCTAAAAACCCACTCAAATACTTCAAATCTATTTGGATTAGTTTCGAGGTTTTCAACCTTCTCGGCACAAACAACACGCTTAGTTATTTGTGGATTTCTGACATTACCAACCGTCAGTATGCAGTACCAAATTACCTTACGGCAAGAAGGATAAATGCCAAAATTGTGATGAAGTTCTGATGAGAGTTGTTGGTCGTGTTCCCCACCCTAGTATTTCCATTACGCTATTCGAGTACAACGAAAAATACACGTTGAAACTTGAGGCCGGCCCCATGGAGCAATCGTACAAAATTGCTACAGATTCTGTTGCTGGCGTGGTTGGAATGCAAAAACTGGCCGATTCACAATTCTTGCAAGAATGTCTGGAGCATTTCAATGCCATGTTTCTTTCTTGGAAAGCGACTACAGATAGGAATTTGAGCCATTAACTTTGGCCATTATGCTTTTTCGGGTAGCAGCCACAATCATACTTGTTTTTCAAATTCTCTTTTCCTTCGCTCAGGATGAGCCAAAAAAGAAACGTATTGAACTCAGAAACGCTGAAGTTCTGGAGTATGACGAGTCTCTTGAAACTAAGGCTAGACGCCTGATTGGAAATGTGATTTTTGAGCACGAAGGAGCGCTCATGTATTGCGATAGCGCTTACCTCTACGAAGACAACAGCATGGATGCTTTTGCCAATGTTAGAATTAACAAAGGTGATAGCATTAAAATGTGGTGCGATGAGCTGAATTACAACGGAAACACGGAATATGCCAAGGCCAAGAGAAATGTCAGATTGGAGGATAAGGAGATGACGCTTACCAGCGAAAAACTCGATTACAATATGGCCACCGAGCAAGCTTGGTACAACACGGGCGGAACTATTGTGGATAGCAAAAACACACTCACCAGCATTGTGGGTTACTACTACAGCACCATCGAAGAAATGTTCTTTAAAGACTCGGTGAAACTGGTTAATAAGCAGTACACACTTACTTGCGATACGCTTAGGTATAACACTAATACGGAAGTGGCGTTTTTCTTAGGCCCAACAGAAATAGTGAGTGATGAGAACACCATCAACTGTGTTTTCGGATGGTACGATACCGATTTAGATATTGCTCAATTCAGTAACGAAGCCACCGTTTTTAGTACTGACCAATCTATTAAAGGAGATAGCCTTTACTACAACAAACGCCATGGTTACGGATTGGCGCTAGGCAATGTTGTTGTTGCAGATACATCTCAGAATATTATTCTAACTGGAGAACGTGCTAAATACCATGAAGTTGGAGACATGGTTTTGTTGACGGACAGCGCAGTAATGATTCAAGACATGGGAGCAGATTCGCTGTTTTTGCATGCCGATACACTGCTAAGTATAAACGACACAATTATTGACAGAAGGATTCTATTCGCATATCACCACGCCAAGTTTTTTAAACCTGACATGAGAGGAAAATGCGATTCGTTGGTTTACTCCTATGCTGATTCTACAATCCGTTTGTACCGAGACCCAATTTTATGGTCAGATGAGAATCAATTAACGGCTGACAGTATGTGGATTCAGAACAAAAACAGCAAAATAGATAGACTGTTTATGAAGGAGAATTCCATGATAATTTCTGAGGAAGACAGCGCCATGTATAACCAGATTAAAGGCTCGTATATGACGGGTTACTTTAAAGAGCAAAAGCTGCACAAAGTTTTTGTAGAAGGTAATGGCGAAACCATCTACTTTGCAGGTGAAGATGGTGGCGAAATTGACAACGTGAACAAAGCCAAAGCCAGTAACCTCATTATTAAGATTGACTCCAATAAAGTAAAAGACATTACTTTTCTAACACAGCCAGACGCCACGCTTTATCCGTTGCATCTTGTCAACCTAAGCGAAATGATATTAGACGGTTTCAATTGGCGAATTGAGGACCGACCTGCTAGGAAGGAAGATATTTTTGTTTGGTAACTAGGCTACTTTTATTCGAGAGCCAGCCCAACTCTTCACCAACGGAATTCTCCAATTGGTTTCCAATTCAGTTTTAGAAGTAACCATGTTATTGAAAACGGTTGTTTCTTCGCTTAAAGCACCATGTTCAAACGCATCAGAAATCTTTGCGGCATGAACAACTTCTAATTCATTGTCTGAATTGAGGTAAGCGAGATCCATTCTATCAAGCAGGTTTATGTTGAGTTTCTGCTGAATGGAGCGAATTTGTTGCACCGAACTATCAATAGAACAACCGCTAGCAGAACCAGCATCTTCGTTTACCATCATAATGAGAAACCGATTGTACAACACATCTGCTGCTGCTTTCAAAGGTGCACCATGACTGTGCCACTCGGCAGCAAAACCAGACGCTAAAGTTTTTAACTCTGTTGCTTCGGTTTCAGTAAGGTTTCGGGATGCTTGATAAACCCAAGTTCTTGAGTTTGGCGCAAATCCTTCGAATGTTTCGAGAGTTGTTTTCATGTTTTGATTTCTACGTCATTGCGAGTGAGGAACGAACGCGGCAATCTTTCAACAAACAGATTGCTTCACTCCGTTCGCAATGACGAACAACTAAAATTAAAGATCGTTCGCCTCCACAATCAACTCAGCAATATCGAGCACTTGCGTTTCGTCTTGCTTGTCGTTGTATTTCACACCGTCTGTCATCATGGTATTGCAGAATGGACAACCAGTAGCAATTACATCTGGTTTCAATCCAAGAGCCTCTTCTGCCCTTTCCATGTTTACCTCTTTGTTACCAGCTTCGGCTTCCTTAAACATCTGAGCGCCACCAGCGCCACAGCAGAAAGAGTTGCGTTTAGAACGCTTCATTTCAATCAAATCAACTCCAGTTGAAGCAAGCAACTCGCGCGGGGCGTCAAAAATCTCGTTACCTCTACCTAAATAGCAAGGATCGTGAAACGTTACCTTCTTTCCTTTTAGCGAAGAGGAAATCTGAAGTCGTCCTTTGTCAATCAATTCTTTAATGAACTCGGTATGGTGCAACACTTCGTAGTTGCCTCCCATTTCCTTGTACTCATTCTTAAGCGTGTTGAAATCATGCGGACAAGCAGTTACAATCTTCTTCACGTTATAAGCATTCATAACCTGAATGTTGGTTACGGCTTGCATCATAAATACAAACTCATTACCCGCACGTTTCGCAACATCTCCACTTGCAGATTCTTCCACTCCCAATATTCCGAATTCGACACCAGCCTTATTCAGAATCTTAACGAAAGAACGCGTAATCTTCTTGATTCTATCATCAAATGCACCAGCAGAACCAACCCAGAAAAGAACTTCAGGTTCTTTTCCCTCGGCCATGTATTCTGCCATCGTTTTTACCTGTAAACCCATTTCTGTTTTATTCTTCTGTTATCCAATTAGCTCTATCCGTCTGGGCATACTGCCAAGGCGCTCCGTTATTCTCAATATTGCTCATTACTGGAGCAAGTTCTGCCGGCATACTCGACTCTTCCATCACCAAATATCTTCTCAAATCAACAATAATGCTGAGTGGGTCGATGTTTACCGGACAAGCCTCCGTACAAGCGTTACACGAAGTACATGCCCATAATTCTTCTGGTGTAATGTGGTCGTGAAGCAACGATTTTCCATCATCCACAAACGTTCCTTTGTTTAGGTCGATGATGGCGCCAACATCCTCGAGACGATCTCTCGTGTCCATCATAATTTTACGTGGCGAAAGCTTCTTTCCCGTCACATTTGCAGGGCAATTGGAAGTACAACGTCCGCATTCCGTACAGCTGTATGCGTTCATCAACTGAACCCAATTCAAATCCTGAACATCCTTTGCGCCAAAGCGCTGAGGCTCAGCATTTGGGTCTGGCTCTGGCGGAGCTGCGTATGGATCCGCATTCGGATCCATCATCAACTCCACTTCTTTCTTTACAGACTCTAGGTTATTAAATTGTCCTTTTGGCGTAAGCTTTGAATAGAATACATTCGGGAAAGCCAACATAATGTGGAAGTGCTTTGAGTACGGCAAGTAGTTCATGAAGAACATGATTCCGATGATGTGTGCCCACCAGCAAACACGTTCAATCAAATGAAGTGTTTCGTAACTCATTCCAGCAAACGCTCCTGAAAGCAAACCGCTAATTAAGAATGGGCCTGCTTCGCTTTGATGGTCGGCAGGAAAAGCTCCTTCGGCAGCATTCATAATCAGCAACGCGGACATTAAAACAATCTCAATAATGAGAATGTAGTTGGCATCTTTAAACGGCCAACCTTTCATTTCCGTTGAATGGAATCGGCCAATCTTCATCACGTTTCTTCTGTATAAGAAAACCGCACAAGCAAGAATTACCAACACACCTAAGAACTCGAAAAAGTTGATGGCCGCTGTATAAACTACGCCCAAACACTCAGCAAAAAACCGATGCGTTCCGAATAGGCCATCAATCAAGATTTCGAGAACCTCAATATTGATGAGAACGAAGCCAACGTAAACAATGAGGTGAAGCGTTCCTGCAACTGGACGCACAACCATTTTAGATTGTCCCATAGCCACCTTGGCCATGGTCTTCCATCGTAAAGACGAATTGTCGCTTCGATTAATATCTCGACCTAAAAGAACGTTACGTCTGATGCGCATTACGCTCTTGCCAAATAGGCCAAAACCCACGGCAATTAATATCAAAAACAGTATTTGCGGAATGTATTCCATGCTTATTTATTACTTCTTTTTCTTCTCTTTTTTATCCTTTCTACCGAATACCGAAACATGCACGTATCGATTCGGATTCTCCTTAATATCTACGAATAGACTATCTAAATCGGCTGTTGCTGTTTCTAGATTATTGAAAATGCTTTCATCCTTGAAAAGCTTTCCAATTGTTCCTTCTCCATTGTTGATTTTCTCCATTGCCAACGCGAGTTCTTCGAAGGTTTTGTTCGCGTTATTAATGGTAGACGCCAATTCTGCGGCAGCCAAAGAATCTGACAATGTTGAAAGGTTATTCAATAGGTTATCAATCTCGTCTTTGTTTTCATCCAACGTAGTTGTGAAGCCTTCTACATCAGCTAAAATTCTTCCAAGCTGACCTTCTTTATCTAGGATTCCGTCAATCTTATTTGACGCACTTTTCAAGTTATCCATAGTTGCAGCCAAGTCTGTAATGGCTCTGTTTACGCTTGATTCTCTATCACCAGGGCCAAGTACATCTCTAATATCTCCAACCAACGAGTCAAGGGACTCGAACAATCTATCTGCCTTAGCTTTTGTACCAACTAAACTCGATGATAGATCGGTGATCCCTTCCATCAAACCTTCTTCAATAGCAGATTCAAGGGTATCTCCTTCCGTGTAAAAGCCCGGCTCACTTCCTGTAACTAGGTTAATACTGGTTGTACCGAGTAAATCTGCTACAAGCACTGCCTTGGTTCCCAGAGGGATTTCATAATTATCAGCGGTAAGCATAAACTCCACTACCAAATATTTGCGATTTACAGGTTCGAAATACACGTCTTTCACCAACCCAACTTTGAAACCATTTACGGTTACCGAATTAGACTTAGTGAGGCCACCAACATTAGTATAAGCGGTGTAAAACACGCGCTGCTTGCTAAAAATGTCGTTTCCTTTCAGGAAGTTATATCCCCAAACGAAAGCGAAAATGGTCGCAATGGCAATAAATCCTGTTCTTAGTTCTTTACCGTACTTCATGGGGTTTTATTCTGAACTCTTCAATAATTCTCTTGCTTCTGACACTTTAATTCTTTCACCATCCTTAAATGCAACAACAAAAGCACCTTTAAATCCGAGGTTCCTCAAATCGCTTTGCAGTTTAGTGATTTCATCAAAATTATCGGTGGCTCCAACGGTATATTTATACAGTCCTCCCTGTTGGTATTCCCAAGCCTCTTGTCCCTTCAATAACGGTGATGACTTTTCGAGCCTTTCCGACCTGGTCAAAACCTGAACTTTAAGCAGCAATCCTTCTCCATCTGCTTGTCCAGACACTACCGGTTCGGAAACAATTTGCTCCGTAGTTTTTGGCTCCGGCAAAGACAATCTAGTTCTGACTTCAACATTTTGGTCTTTTAAACTAGCTATGCGCTGCTCCAATTGCTTTTTACGCAATTGCAAAAACAGCAACTCAGCCTCTTCTGCTGATGCCGCTTTCTTAGCATCCAAAGTTACCTGAGCCTTGGCAGCTTCTTCTCGCTTAACAGCAGCAATTGAATCCTGTCTGGCCTTTTCTTTTCTTGCAACCAACGCGGCCTTTTCCACTTCTACAACCATTATAGAATCTTTTCTGGCTTGCTCCTTTCTTTTTTGTGCAGCCAAAGCATCTAAAGCCTGTTTTTCAAGTGCAATTGCATTGGCAATGGAGTCTTGTTTGGCTTGCTTTTTCAGTTCTTCTTTCTTCGCCAACTCATCAATTCTAGCCTGTTCTTCAATGAGCTTAGCTGCGCTGATGGAATCTGCCTTAGTTTTTTCCTCTGCGGCCGTTTTAGCCTTTGCTGCTTCTAACTCTTTAAGCTTTTCTGCCTTAATCTGCTCAAGTCGTTTTTTCTCTTCATCAACCTCCGCTTTTCTTTTAGCATCTGCCAATTCTTGTTCTTTAACCTCCTTAATTTCTTCTAACCACTCCTTAGCTTCTTCCTTAGCTGCTAATTCATTGCGTTGTTTTTCTTCAGCTGCCAATCTATCTTTTTCTTCTTGTGCCTTACGCGCTTTCTCCTCGGCTTGTGCTTTCTCGAAAGCCGCAATTTTATCGCGTTTCAATTGTTCTAAAGAATCAATCTTGGCCTGCACTTTTGCCTTTCGCTCTTCTTCAGCTTTACGTGCAATCTCTTCTTCACGCTTCTTTTTCTCAGCTAACAGCTCCTGCTTTTTTTGCTCCAAAGAATCTGCAACAGCTTTAATCCTGGCTTGCTCTTCCGCATTTTTGATTGAATCAAGCTTGGCTTTTGCGGCCGCTTTCATTTTTGCATCTAGTTCAGCTTGCAAGGCTGCTTCTTCCTCCGCTTTGGATGGAGACGTTTTTCCTTCAGATGGAGCTGACTCTATGGTTCCTTCCGGTAACGGGTCTTCAACGGTTTCTTTATATTCTTTAAACCCTCTAAAAATGGCGGAAGACATATAAGCCTTACCATTTTCTGAATTCAAAAAATCTTCCTCTAGGGCGTTGGTCAAAAACCCAAGCTCAATCAAAATACTTGGCATTGTAGTCTTTCTCAACACCAAAAACCCAGCTTGTTTAACGCCTCTATCCCTACGACCTACTCTATTTTTAAACTGACTTTGGATGTAAGACGAAATGGCCAAACTCTGTTGCAAGTACGCACTTTGCATAATGGTCAAGGCAATTATGCTTTCTGCAGAATTTGGGTCAAATCCTTCATACCGAGTTTTGTAATCTTCTTCCAAGAAAATGGCAGAATTCTCCTTCATCGCCACCTGAAGGTTCTCTTTGTTCCTGTGTAAACCAAGAACAAATGTTTCTACTCCGTTAGAATTAGGATTTGGAAAAGCATTACAATGAATACTCAGAAACAAATCGGCTTTAGCATCATTTGCTATTTCTGCCCTTCCATCTAAACCGATAAAAACATCGGTCTTTCTAGTGTAAATTACATTAATATCAGGAAATTGTTTACCAATATATTCTCCTACGCGAAGAGCAACTTCTAACGCTATGTCTTTTTCCTTGGCCTTGTACCTTCCTGTTCCCAGATTGCCAGGATCTTTTCCGCCATGTCCGGCATCAATAACAATCGTCTTTATTCTGAAGGGTTCTTCGGCATTTTGGGTCATTCCCAAAAAAGGAATTACCGCTAAGGCAAGAAAAAGAAGAAACGACCGTTTAACGGTCAGTTGCGCATACATCATTATCCAACCTCTGTACCCGATGA
>JBMYXX010000022.1:0-19525 GCA_049608805.1 Flavobacteriales bacterium
GATAATTCCTTCATGGATTCCACTTATTCGGCACTAGGAATTTTTGCAAGAGCAGGCCTGCTTTTGTACCAAAACAAACTCGATAGCGTAAAAATGGCGCTTGATAGTATCGAGGAATTTTACCCAGGTCACAGCCTGATTGATGATATACTTTTTAAGCGTGGCGAAATGGCAGAAAAGGCCAAAGATGTTGTTAAAGCGGTTGAGTATTATCATCAAATTTGGAAAGAATATCCTGAAGATTTGTTGGCAGATGATGCCGTTTATAAAATGGCTCAGCTCAACGAGAAATCACTTGACGATTCGTCTAAAGCGATGGAATATTACCAAGAATTGCTTCTCAATTACCCAGGAAGTTTATACACGGTAGAGGCGCGTAAACGCTACAGGGCTTTACGTGGCGATTTGCTGAATTGATTAGCTCCCAAATTCCTCCTTTCTTTACGGCATGATAATCTACAATGTAACGGTAAGCATCAACCACGATGTACACGATGAATGGGTTCAATGGATGAAAACCGTTCATATTCCAGATGTAATGGCAACAGGTTTTTTTCTCGAAAATCGCTTTGCCCGAGTACTGTTGGCTGATGAAGCCGATGGAGTGTCTTATTCGGTTCAATATATGTGCAAGAATATGGCCGATTTACAGATTTATCAAGGTTCCCACGCTCAACGCTTACAAGCAGATGTAAAGGAAAAGTATGATGGGAAATTTGCCGCCTTTCGCACAGTTTTGGAATTGGTTGATTAATGGTCAAGGCCAAAAAACATCTCGGTCAGCATTTTCTTAAAGACCAAACAATTGCGTCAGACATTGCCGAAGCACTAACCAACCATGGCAATTACAACGATGTATTAGAAGTTGGCCCAGGAACTGGAGTTCTCACTCAATATTTGATGGGAAAAGACTTCAACCTACACGCGGTTGAAATGGATAGGGAGTCTGTCGCTTTTCTCAAGCAGAATTTCATTCAGCTTACCGACAACCTTATTGAGGGCGATTTCCTCCGGCTTAATTTTGATGATATTACCGCTGGTCCGCTTTGCGTAATTGGCAACTTTCCGTACAATATTTCTACCCAGATTTACTTCAAAGTTTTAGAGAATAAAGACAAAGTTCCGGAGGTGGTTGGAATGTTGCAAAAGGAAGTTGCGGAGCGAATTGTGGCTCCTCCAGGTTCAAAAACCTACGGAATTCTAAGTGTTTTGGTTCAGGCATTTTATGATGGAGAGTATTTGTTTACCGTTCCGCCTGAGGTTTTTAATCCTCCACCTAAAGTCAATTCGGCCGTAATCAGAATTAGGAGAAACAACGTTAAAAAGCTGGATTGCGATGAGAAGAAATTCAGAATGGTGGTTAAGACAGCCTTTAACCAAAGGCGCAAAACATTGAGGAATGCGCTCAAATCCCTTACTTTTGCCACCGCTCCAAACGAGCATCTTCTAACACTTAGAGCCGAACGGTTGTCGGTGGAAGACTATGTTCAGATTACGAAGTGTTTGGCCGAATAATCGGGAGTTAAGTTTCACGAATCTTACGCCCTTGAACGATGCAGTTCGAGTTAACGAACGAATTCCTCGAAATCTTAAAAGAGGATATAGCAAGGCTTGACAGCAACTCAGTTTCTGCCAAAGTAGGAGAACTATACCCGGCCGATATTGCTGAAATTCTTGATGAGGTAGAACTCCAAGAAGCGCAATTCATTTTCAGATTATTGCCAGATGAGCTTGGTTCAGATGTGCTCATGGAACTGGATGAGGACGTTCGAGAGAAGTTTTTGGCTTCTATCTCTGATGATGAAATTGCAGATTTAGTTGATGAACTAGATACTGATGATGCGGCTGACATTATTCAAGAGCTACCAGAAGAACGTCAGGAAGATGTTCTTGAAAAGGTTGAGGATGATGAGCACATAGAAGACATTACCGAACTTCTTACTTATGCCGAAGATTCGGCTGGTGGTCTTATGGCCAAGGAACTTGTAAAAGTTAACCTTAATTGGACGCTTTTGCGCTGTGTGCGAGAGATGCGGAAGCAGGCCGAAGAAGTAGATAAAGTCTTTACCGTTTATGTGGTTGATGATGAGGATACTCTTCTCGGAATTGTATCGATTAAAAAGATGCTTCTGAATACAGAACGCACATTGATTAAGGACATCTACAGAGAAAATGCAATTGCTGTTACTGCTGATATGACGGCAGAAGAAGTGGTGCAGGTTTCTGAGAAATACGACCTTATTGTGGTTCCCGTAATTGATAATCGGAAGAGATTGATTGGCCGGATTACGGTTGATGATATCATGGATTTTGTTCGGGAGGAAACTTCAAAGGATTATCAGATGTTATCTGGTATTTCCGAAAATATTGAAACCACAGACAGTATTTGGGTAATGAGCCGAGCGCGCTTGCCTTGGTTATTAGTTGCCATGCTTGGCGGAATTGCTGGGGCAATGGTTATTGGAAATTATGAGGAGGAGCTCAAAATAAACCCAGAAATGGCCTACTTCATTCCTCTAGTTGTGGCGATGGGCGGTAACGTTGGTATTCAGTCATCGGCATTAATTGTACAAGGTTTGGCTAACAATACTTTGAGCAAGGATGGAATGATAAAGCGGATAACCAAAGAATTGGCTGTTGGTTTACTTAACGGAATTGCGTGTACTGCTGTACTCCTCATTTACAGCTTTGTATTTGTCGAATCGCTTGAGCTAAGCCTCACTATTGGAGCTTCACTTTTAGCCGTAATTCTCTTTGCCGCGGCCTTCGGAACCTTTATGCCGCTAACGCTTAACAGAATGAAAATTGACCCCGCTTTGGCTACGGGCCCGTTCATTACAACAAGCAATGATATTATTGGCTTGTTTTTCTATTTCTTGATTGGTCGGCTGATGTACGGACTAGCTTTCTGATATATAGGTATTCTGCTAATTTCGTCAGCCCTTATGCGCGTACTATTTATAGACACAGTTCATGATCATTTATGGTCTCATCTTACACGGATGGACTATGATTGCACGGACGGAAGTGAATGGTCTAGAAGTCAAATTTTAGAACAAATTGCTGGATATGAGGGTGTCATAATTCGTAGTCGGATTAAGATTGATGCAGATTTTCTGGCTGCCGCTAAAAAGCTACGGTTTGTAGCACGCGCAGGTTCTGGAATGGAAAACATTGATGTTGAGCATGCAAAAATGCTCGGTGTGGAATGCTTCAATGCCCCAGAAGGGAATAGAGATGCCGTTGCCGAACATGCCGTTGGAATGCTCCTTGGGCTGTTCAATCACATACATACGTCAGACAGAGAGGTACGGAAAGGAGTTTGGCTTCGCGAGCCCAACAGAGGCGTAGAGCTTCTGGGAAGAACAATCGGTATAATTGGATACGGGAATACAGGTCAGGCGTTTGCTAAGAGACTTGCTGGGTTTGGCGTTCTTACTTACGCGCATGATAAGCTCAAGAAAAACTTTGCCGATAATTTGGTGATTGAGACCAATATGGAAAGCATTTACCAAGAGGCCGAAGTTATCTCACTTCACGTGCCGCTTACCGAAGAAACCCACCATTTGGTTAATGACGAGTTTTTTGAAAAGCTCCGAAATCCAATTTTCCTCATCAATACTTCACGCGGAAAAGTGGTTGATACCGAAGCATTGGTTAGAGCCATAGAAAGCGGAAAAGTGTTAGGCGCTTGTTTAGATGTTTACGAGTTTGAGAAATTCAATTTCGAGCAAATTGAGAGCGAACAAGTTCCAGCAGCTTTTAAGTATTTAATTGAATCACCTAAGGTTATTCTTACACCACACGTTGCTGGCTGGACAGCAGAAAGCAATGCGAAAATTGCCCACGTTTTAGGCGAGAAAATTCAACTAGCGTATTCGCAGGTTCACTAAAAGCTAACTACCAGTTGAGCCGAAGTTCTTGTTCTTTGTTCAAGTAGAATTTGACGTCCGTTTACGAGCTTAGATATAGTTTCCTCATTAAAATGACGAACGGTAATTAGCTCACATCCTTCGTTGTATTTTACTTCAAATTCGGCCCCAAGCTGGTTCGAAAGCTGCTTCAGCTTACTTTCATCAAAGTCCATGCAGAAAGAAAAACTGATGGCAGAATTCTGCATCACATTAGACTTAATGCGCAATTCGTTTAGTACTGAGAAAACTTCAATGAAATGGTTTTCTGCAACAAAAGAATGGTCGGTTGGGCTTATGGAAACTAACGCCTGATTTTGCTTTACAATAAAGCTCGGAACAGTTTCTGAATTGGCAGAGTCGGTTACAATTGTTCCGCTTTTTGCTGGCGAAACAAACGACTTTACATGCAGTGGAATACCTGCATTTTGAAGCGGTTTTATTGTTTTAGGATGAATAACGCTGGTGCCAAAATAGGCTAACTCCATTGCATCGAAATAAGACATTTCAGGAATTAGTTCAGTGTTCTCAAAATACTTTGGGTCTGCATTCAAAACACCAGGAACATCTTTCCAAATAGTAACGTCCTTGGCACTTACACAATGAGCCAAAATTGCTGCTGTAAAATCAGAACCTTCTCGCCCTAAGGTGGTGGTAAAGTTTTCGCTTGTGCCTCCAATAAAACCTTGCGTTACAACAATTGGCGCTTTTTTCAGTGCTCGTTCAATTGTACCAGATGTCAGCTTGTGCGTCTCGTTCCAATCAACTTTTGCGTCTTGGTACGTGTTATCGGTTCTTATTAAATCACGTGCATCTACCCAACTATTTGCTGCTCCCTCAGAATTGAGAAAAGCACTCACAATTTTGGTGGATAGCATCTCGCCAATAGATACGATTTGGTCGTACTGAAAGTGCTTATCTAAACCATCTGGGTCATCTAATGCCCACTCAACTTCAACAAGCGTATTGTTGATGTCGTCAATTACTTTTTTTGCCTTTTCGCCAAATAGGTCGCTGGCTATTTTTACGTGTTCAGCCCGAATAGATTCCAGCAGGTCTTTCGTAGGCTTTTCCTCAAAATGCGCATCTAAAAGTGCTTCAAACTTATTGGTGGTTTTTCCCATTGCAGAGATTACCACAATCAGGTTTCCGCCTGCGGATGACTCAATAATGCGATGAACATTTTTAACGCTTTCGGCATCCTTTACCGATGCTCCTCCAAACTTGTAAACTCTCATCTTTTCTGATACGCTTGTAATTGTTCTCGTGTGAATTTGCCGTTGAGCCATTCACCGTCTAACTCGGCATTGTACTTTTTGTAAAAGTTAATTGCAGGCTCATTCCACTCTAAAACTTGCCACTCCATACGTGCCGAATTTCTCGCTTTGGCAACACCAATAACTTCTTGAAACAACAAGTGACCAATGCCCAAACCGCGCTTACTTTCTGTAACAATAATGTCTTCTAGGAATAAGCTTCGGCCTTTCCAAGTAGAGTATTTCTCATAGTACAAAGCAATGCCCACAATTTCATCTTCTTCCTCCGCCACAAACAGTCCGTAAATAGGATTGTTGCCAAAACCATCCTCAGTCAACTCCTCAATTGTTAGGGTAACTTCATCCGGAGCCTTTTCATAAATTGCTAATTCTCTAATCAAGTTTAGAACGGCATCCGTGTCGTTAACGGTTCCTTTTCTAACCACAAATTTTGCAGGTTTTGCCATGTCTCAAATGTAGAAATTGCAGCGTATGAAACTCCGTTGTTTAAGTACAAAGTGTTTAAAAAAGAAAGCTATCTTTAGCCGGCTATAAATGGCTTTTAAAAAGTAAAAAAATCAACCTTTAAAGAATGCTCAACAAAAACAGAATTCTCGGTTTGTTCGTTGCAATATTGATGCTTGCAAGCGCAAGTAATTTAATGGCACAATCCGATAACGTAGGTGTTGGAACCACTACACCTCAACCCTCTGCAATACTTGATATAGCTAACCCATACAGTGCTTTAACTGGAGCTCGCTCTAAAGGAGTTTTGGTGCCAGCTGTTACTCAGTTGCAAAGAGACTTAATGGAGGCAGATTACAACGATACGTTAGCTAATGGTTTGTTGATTTACGAACCAGATTCTGGTAATTTTTGGTACTACAAGTACGATGTTCCTACGCCAGCTTCTGCGCCTTATGGTGATTGGATTAAAATTGGAACAACCTCTAGCAGTTCTGCAAGCGGAATGCCAGCAGGCGGTATTATTATGTGGTCTGGTACTATAGCTTCAATCCCTGCAGGTTGGGCGCTTTGCGATGGAGCCAGTGGCACACCAGACTTAACAGATAAGTTTATTATTTCTGTAGCAAGTTCTGCTGAAAACCCTGGAACCGCACCGGTGCCTGGTTTTTATGTTGATGTAGAGGCAGGCGGAACGGTAGCGCCAGACAGGCGATTCTTTAAGTTGGCCTACATTATGAAGTTGTAGTAAGAACAAAATCAAAAAGTTAAAGACCTGCGTTTAGCGGGTCTTTCATTTTTAAGAAACCTCATTAAAGCATGGAAAAAGTTTTATCACTCGGAGAATTTATTGTCGATAGGCAAGATGACTTTAAGTACGCCAAAGGCGAATTGTCGCGACTATTGAGCGCCATTGGTTTGGCTGCAAGAGTTGTTAATCGAGAGGTGAATAAAGCCGGCCTAATGGAAGATATTTTAGGCGATGTTGGTGGAGAAAATGTGCAAGGCGAGCAGCAAAAGAAGCTAGATGTTTATGCTGATGAAGAGTTTATTAGAGCACTAAAAGACCGAGGCGAAGTTTGCGGTTTAGCATCTGAGGAGAAGGAAGGCGTAATTGAATTTAGTACAGGCTACGCCAGAGATGGCCAATACGTAGTTGCTATTGATCCGTTAGATGGCTCTTCGAATATTGATGTGAATGTTTCTATTGGAACCATCTTTTCTATTTACAGAAGAACTTCGGAATCCGGGCCTGCAACCTTTGACGATTTTATGCAGAAAGGAACGGAGCAAGTTGCTGCCGGATATGTGATTTACGGCTCTAGCACTATGCTGGTTTATACAACTGGTAATGGAGTAAATGGCTTTACACTAGACCCTTCAATTGGTGCGTTTTTCCTTTCTCATCCTAACATGAAAATACCAAAGGATGGTAAGATTTACAGTATAAATGAAGGAAATTACGTTCACTTTCCTGATGGCGTAAAACAGTATTTGAAGTATTGTCAGGTGGAGGATGCAGATACCAATCGACCATACACTTCGAGGTATATTGGGTCTGCGGTTGCAGATTTTCACAGAAACCTGATTAAGGGCGGAATCTACATTTATCCAACAACCACAGCATCGCCAAATGGTAAATTGAGGTTGTTGTATGAGGCAAATCCGTTTGCTTTTTTAATGGAGCAAGCTGGTGGTTTAGCAACCGATGGTTTTGATAGGATTGTAGAAATACAGCCTACATCTCTTCATCAAAGAACACCACTATTCATTGGTTCAGAAAACATGGTTAAAAAGGCCATGGATTTGATGTCCGAACATTCTCCCAAAGCCTAGAAACGTACCTAGCTATGACGAAAGATGAGCTGGTCGGGCTTTTTGACTCGTCTCAAACTGTAACCGAATTAACAACCGCGCTTAAAGCTGAAGCTGCCAAGATTAGGCTGCGAGGTATTGCTGGTTCGGGGTATTCTTTTGTTGCTTCTGAGGTAATAAAGAAAAGCAAGGACCACCATGTTTTTGTTCTCTCAGATAAGGAAGCGGCTGCCTATTTCTTAAGCGATTTGGAGTTGCTAATGGGTAAGAAAAAGGTTCTTTTCTACCCAATGTCTTATCGTAAACCGTACGAACTAGAAGAGACAGATAACAGCAATGTAATTCAGCGAGGGGAAGTGCTGAATGCACTTCAATCGAGTACAAGCCAGCAGATAATTGTAACGTATTCTAAGGCACTCTGCGAGAAAGTAATTTCTAAAAAGGTGCTCAGAAAAAGCACGTTTGCCGTAACAGTTGGGGAAGAAATTGACCTCGATTTTATCAACGAAATGCTGCACGAATACCATTTTGAGCGCGTTGATCAAGTTTACGAGCCAGGTCAATTTGCCATTAGAGGTGGAATTGTTGACGTGTTCTCTTTTGCCCAAGAACTGCCTTACAGAATAGAGCTTTTTGGGGATGAAGTTGATAGCATTCGAGCGTTTGACCCAGCGGAACAGCTTTCGGTAAAGTCGCTTAGAAGAGCCACCATTGTTCCTAATGTTCAGGATGAGGTTTTACTTACTGATAAGGTGCCGTTTTTCAATTTTCTTACCGCCAAAACAACTGTTTGGGCGCATGATATTGAAGAGCTAAAACTGAAGGTAGATACCGAGCTTCGCGAAGCTGGGAACATTTATGCGCAATTAGAAAATGTTGTTGGCCTCAGTAAACCCGAAGCAAAGTATTTGTCTTCGGATGAAATTCTGGCTGCATTTGAACGGTACCGAGTTGTGGAATTTGGACAGCGTTCTTTCCATAAAGAAGCCTCTGAAATAAAGTTTGATATGGCACCGCAACCGGTGGTGAACAAGGATTTTACGCTGCTTCAACAAATTCTTATCGACAACAAAACTCAGGGCTACAAGAATATCTTACTGGTTGATAACCCAGGACAGATTGACCGTTTAGAGTCAATTTTTGATGATTTAGCGATGCCTGCTGGTACGCGGGTAGAAAAGCCGCTGTTCGATTCTATGGTGCTTTCAATTCATGAGGGATTTGTAAATCACGAACTCAAATTGGCGTGCTTTACGGATCACCAGATTTTTGAACGCTATCATCGATTCAGGCTTCGCCAAGGATATAAACGCGGTAAAGAAGCGCTTACGTTAAAGGAGCTTTCTGGCCTCAACCCTGGCGATTATGTAACGCACATTGATCATGGAGTGGGCAAGTTTGCTGGACTAGAGAAGATTGATGTAAACGGAAAATTGCAGGAGACCATTCGGCTGGTTTATCGAGATAATGACATTCTGTATGTAAGCATTCATTCGCTGCACAGAATCACCAAATACTCTGGCAAAGACGGAGACCAGCCTAAGATCAATAAGATTGGTTCTCCTGTTTGGAAAAACTTAAAGGCCAAAACCAAACGGCAGGTTAAGGATATTGCAAAAGACCTTATTAAACTTTATGCCGAAAGAAGGGCGAAAAAGGGTTTTGCCTTTACTCCAGATACTTACTTGCAAACAGAACTAGAGGCGTCTTTCATTTATGAAGACACTCCAGATCAGGAGAAAGCCACCATTGCTTTGAAAGAAGACATGGAGAAGGAATATCCGATGGATCGTCTTATTTGTGGAGACGTTGGATTTGGTAAAACCGAGATTGCAATTAGAGCTGCGTTTAAGGCCGTTGCCGATGGGAAGCAAGTGGCCGTTTTGGTTCCAACAACCATTTTGGCATTGCAACATTCTAGAACGTTTAAAGCTAGACTGAAGGAATTCCCTTGTACCGTTGAATACATTAATCGGTTTAAAACCCGCAAGGAACAAACAGAAACACTTAAAGGTGTTGCAGAAGGAAAAGTTGATATTCTCATCGGAACACACCGAATAGTAGGTAAGGATGTCTCCTTTAAAGATTTAGGTCTTTTAATCATTGATGAGGAGCAGAAATTTGGTGTTTCTGTAAAAGATAAGCTCAAGAAGTTTAAGGTTAATGTTGATACGTTAACGCTTACGGCAACACCAATTCCTAGAACTTTGCAGTTCTCCTTGATGGGCGCTAGAGATTTGTCTGTAATTAATACTCCGCCACCTAACCGCCATCCGGTAATAACCGAATTGCACACCATTAATGACGAGTTAATTAGGGATACCATTATGTACGAAGTTGGCCGTGGCGGTCAGGTTTTCTTTGTAAACAATAGAGTAGAGAACATTAGAGAAGTGGCTGGAATGATTGGCCGTTTGTGCCCAGATGTTCGTGTTTGTGTTGGGCATGGGCAAATGGAAGCCGCCAAGCTGGAAGATACTATGATGCGCTTTATGGAGGGCGAGTATGACGTTTTAGTTGCCACCACAATTATTGAAAGCGGATTGGATATTTCTAACGCCAATACCATCATTATTAATAATGCTAATCACTTTGGACTTAGCGATTTGCACCAAATGCGCGGTAGGGTAGGCCGCTCCAACAGAAAGGCTTTTTGCTATTTGTTGGCGCCTCCATTTACCATGCTAACGCCAGAAGCCAAAAAGCGACTAAAGGCAATTGAAGAATTTTCTGATTTAGGAAGTGGTTTCAATATTGCCATGCGAGATTTAGACATTCGTGGAGCAGGAAATTTACTGGGGGCAGAGCAGAGCGGATTCATTAGTGATATTGGTATCGATATGTACCACAAAATTTTGGATGAGGCGGTAAATGAACTCAAGGAAACTGAGTTTAAGGACTTGTTTAAAGATGCTCCAAAGCGAGAATTTGTGCGGGATTGTCAGATAGATACGGACCTTGAGATTTTACTGCCAGACCAATATGTAAACAGCATTGCAGAGCGTTTAGCACTCTACAGAGAACTGGATGATTTGAAGACGGCTGAAGAGCTTCAGGAGTTTGAAAAAAGACTAGTAGATCGCTTCGGGCAAATTCCTCATCAAGGGGTTCAATTGTTACAAACCATTCGGTTAAGATGGGTAGCTAAAGCGATTGGTTTTGAAAAGCTCATCCTAAAAAATGAGCGGTTGGCTTGTTACTTTGTATCAGACCCTGAGAGTGAATATTACCAAGGTGATGTGTTTTCAAAGGTGCTGCAATACGTAAAAATAAACCCAAGAAAAGTTGCTATGCGCCAGCGAAACGATAAGCTTACGCTAGCGTTTGAGAACACCAAAACAGTAACCGATGCGTTGGAAAGAGTCAGTGAGATTGCTCCTGATTTATCTCAACCGTTTCGCCCAGTTCCCGAGCCAAAGACCGCTCAATAAACTCGTGAATATGCTCGGCTATTTGACGGCCTTTATCTTCTTGTAAGAAGTGACCAGCGCGCTTAATTGTAATCTCTGGTTCGTTTGCGGCACTAGGAATGTTTTTTCTAAACCACCTATCTGCTCCTTTGGTAATGGGGTCAGAATCTGAGAACATGACTAAAGCCGGTTTTTCCCATTTAGACAGAACTTCTCTTGCGCGTTTCATTTGCTTAACACCCGGATCATTTGGGCTGGTGGGCACCAATTGAGGCCATGCTCGGGCACCTGCTTTGTACTTGTTGCTGGGAAATGGAGCGTTATAGCCAGCCAATTCCCTGTCTGTTAGTTTTTTACGAGTTCCCCATTTAATGACTCTTACAACCGGAAAGTTAGGCCAGTATTTAGCTAGGCTTTTCCAAACACGAAATGCGAACGGCATTTTTCTATTGCCAATGGGCAAAGAAGTATTGAGTATTACTACCCGTTTAAATAACTCTGGACGTTTTCCTAAGACGCTTAGGCCCAGCAAACCGCCCCAATCCTGAACAACTAGCGTGATGTCTTTGAGCTCTAATCGTTCTACGAATTTTAGAAGCATACTGTAGTGCATGTTAAACGTGTAATCACGCACTTTCGTGAACTTGTCTGATCTGCCAAAACCAAAGAAATCGGGTGCAATTACCCGATAGTTTTGCTTTAAAGGCGTAATCATTCTTCGGTACAAATAGCTCCAGGTTGGTTCGCCATGAAGTAGCAAAATAGTTTCCCCTTTACCTTCATCAAGATAGTGTATTCGACCACCGTTTATGTTTACGTAATTCGGGTCGTAAGGGTATTCCGGAAGGCCATAGAAACGCTCGTCTGGCGTTCGTAACATCTCAATCATGGCACCAAGATAAAACGGAGAGTCAATATTTCCCCGTTAAATATTCAGGTTGTTGAAAAATCAGCGAAAACGGTTAGGCCGGTTTTGTGGCTTCTACGTAAAGCGACTCGTCTTTTCGTAACTCGCTATCTACGAGTAGTTTCGGATTGCGTCCGTTTCCAAAGGTTTCCTTCTTTACATCAGTAAAACCAACCTCTTCAAGTAGGTACTTGAAGGTCTCAAAATCATACATGAACAAATGTCCGTGGCTCCGTGCAATTCTATTAATGCTAATCATTGGAGTTGGCTCTGGCCTATCGTCAGGACAAGGAATACTTACCTTTTCTCCTGCTCGATGTTTGTTGTAGAGGTCAATAAAAAGTTCTCCATCCGGCACGGCAATCCTCACGTTTCCGCCAGGTTTTAGTATTCTGAAGAATTCCTTGATGTTGTCTTTGGTAGATTCAAAAGGAATGTGCTCCAGACAATGCTCGGTGTAGATTCCTTCTAAAGCACCGTCTTTAATTGGATAGTTGTGTTGTCTAATTGTCGAAATATCCCAAGGAATCACGCTTGGTTTCCATTCAATATCTGTATTAATGAAATCTTCATAGATGTTGTATCCACAACCAATTTGAAGGTATTTTTTATCCTTAACCAACTTGCTAGAAACAAACATTGGTTTGTTTAGGATAATCGGTGTTATGAGTTTGTTGTAAACCTGATGAAACTTCGTGTAAGAAGTTATTGGTCGGTTCCAAGAAAATTTTCCGTTTGCTTCCATTGTTAAAAATTGCAGGACAAATGTAAGGTCATTTACTTCGGATGGCTTCTACCGGGCTAAGCTTTGATGCTAAATAGGCGGGAATTATTCCGGCTATTAAGCCAATGATAACCGATATTCCAACTCCCCACAATATGTTCTCTACTGTTAAATAAAGCTCTACATCTGCGGCATAAGATGCTAATGCTGTAAGTCCAACAACGATTAACAACCCGGTTATTCCGCCTAAAAGGCTAAGAAAAACCGCCTCAGAGAGAAACTCAATCATAATAAACCAATTCTTGGCGCCAAGCGATTTCTCAATGCCAATTAAGTGTGTTCTTTCTTTTACAGAGACAAACATGATATTGGCAATACCAAACCCACCAACAAGAATGGAGAAGCCGCCAATAATGGTTCCTGCAATTCCAATAATGCTAAAAAGGCTATCCAAAGAGTTAGAAAGAATGCTGATTTCGTTCAGTGAAAAATTATCTGGTGCAGTTGGCTTTAATCTCCGAATACTTCGCATTACGCCTTGCAATTCGTCTTTGAGTTCATCGGTAGTAACGCCATTTTTTCCTTTAACCATAATGGTAGGGTTGGAACTCCGCTTGTTAATGCGCATTACTTGCCGCGCAAAATGAATAGGGGCTAGAACTTGGTTGTCAACCGAGTTTCCGAAAATGCTTTCGCCCTCAACGCCAAAAACACCAATTACGGTTAGTTTACGTTTAAACACTTTTATCTGCTGCCCAACAGGGTTTTCTTTACCAAACAGACCTTGTGCTACGGCCATGCCTATAACGCAAACATTTTTGCCAGCATTCGATTCAAGCAGCGTGAAATACCTTCCGGCTGCAAGGTCAAAAGACTTGATGCGATTGTAGTCGTGCGTAACGGCCACAAAACTCACGTTCTCCATAATGGTAGAGGCATGCTCAACCGTTTTGCCCTTGGATGCCATAAAAGCAATTGCCTCAGCAGCATCGCTTCTGCGTAACAGCTCTTTGTAATCTTTTAGGTCTGGCTGCGGTCGTTGCCAATATTTCCACCACTGGTAATTGTTTCCAGTTGCCCAAGGCCATTTCTGAACGTAAACGGTATTGTCACCCAACGACTGAATGTTGTCGCGAATGTTTTTTTCCATTGAATCTACGAACGTAAAAACCAGAATAATGGCCATAATTCCGATGGTAATTCCTAACAACGAAAGAATGGTTCTGAGCTTGTTGGCCACCAATGCATTCCACGCCATCTTGGTGCTTTCTCTAAAGAGTTTTAAAAAGATGATCATGCGGTGTTGAAAACTTCGGTGGAAATGCCTTGTGGCCGTACTGTAAAGGTAACCGAATTGTACAAAAAAGAATACCTTTGAACTGCTTGAAAATAGCTACGAAAACCCTTAATATTTACTGCGTTGAGAATTGTTTCGGAAAGGCTTTTTCTGGCTTGTTGCTCATCTATTAATTGATTGAAAAAGTGGCGAGTAAAACCATAAAAAATGCGCTGATTTCGGTGTTCCATAAAGAAGGATTGGAGCCTATTGTAAAACAGCTTGTAAAACACGGGGTAAACATTTACTCTACAGGAGGAACACAGAATTACCTAGAAGGTTTAGGTGCTGAGGTGTTGCCGGTTGAAGAACTTACTTCTTACCCTTCAATTTTAGGCGGAAGAGTAAAAACACTTCATCCAAAAGTGTTTGGCGGAATTCTAGGTAGAAGAGAAAATGAGGGAGATTTAGCGCAGCTAGAAGAGTATGCTATTCCGGAGTTAGATCTTGTGATTGTTGATTTGTATCCGTTTGAAGATACCGTAGCAAGCGGTGCTTCTGAAGCTGATATTATTGAGAAGGTGGATATTGGCGGGATTTCACTTATTCGCGCAGCGGCAAAGAATTTTAAGGATGTAGTTATTGTCCCTTCTAAAAACCAATATGCCGCTTTGGCTGGTTTGTTAGAGGATGATGCAAGTACAACTTTGGAGCAAAGGAAACAGTTTGCAACATCGGCATTTGCGGTTTCATCGCATTATGATTCTGCCATTCTAGGCTACTTTGCTGGTTCCGGTTTTTCTCACCAAGAGGCAGGAACGAAAACGTTGCGCTACGGTGAAAATCCACATCAAGATGGTTTCTTTCATGGAGATATTGAAGCGTTGTTTGATCAATTTCACGGTAAAGAATTAAGCTACAATAACTTGCTTGATGTAGATGCAGCGGTTAACCTGATTGCCGATTTTGATGAAACAACATTTGCCATTCTTAAGCACAATAATGCCTGCGGATTAGCAAGCCGACCAAAGTTGGTGGATGCTTGGAAAGCCGCTTTAGCTGGCGATCCAGTTTCAGCCTTTGGCGGAATTCTGATTACCAATGTTGAGGTTGATGTAGAAACTGCTGAGGAAATGCACAAGCTGTTTTTTGAGGTAATAATTGCGCCTTCTTATTCTGATGGAGCTTTAGAAGTTCTGAAGCAGAAAAAGAATCGCGTTATCTTAATTCAAAAGCCGTGCGAATTTCCTAAACGTCAGTTTAGATCTCTACTAAACGGTGTGTTAGAGCAGGATAAAGATTTGAGTTCTCAAGGGGCTTCTGATATGAATTCTGTAACCAACGAAAAGCCATCAGAAACGCGGTTTGAAGACCTGGTGTTTGCCAATAAATTGGTGAAGCATACCAAGTCAAACACCATCGTTTTGGCCAAAAACAAACAACTTTTGGCAAGCGGCTGTGGAATGACTTCTAGAGTAGATGCATTGAACTTTGCAATTACTAAGGCAAAGTCGTTTAACTTCGAACTAAACGGTGCGGTTATGGCTTCAGATGCATTTTTTCCTTTTCCAGATTGTGTTGAAATAGCGCATAATGAAGGAATTGATACGGTAGTTCAGCCGGGCGGAAGTATTAAAGATTCACAAAGTGTGGATTACTGCAACAACAATGGAATGGCTATGGTGGTTACAGGAGTAAGACATTTTAAACACTAACCCATGGGGCTGTTCGACTATTTTAAACAGGAAATTGCAATTGACCTTGGTACGGCCAACACGCTTATCATTCATAACGATAAGGTTGTTGTAGATGAGCCATCAATTGTTGCCAAAGACATTCAAACACAAAAGATTGTTGCCATTGGCAAGAAAGCCCAGCAAATGCATGGGAAAACGCACAAAAACATCGAAACTATTCGTCCGCTAAAGGATGGAGTAATTGCAGATTTTGAGGCGGCAGAGCAGATGATTTCTGGTATGATTAAGATGATTAATCCCGGAAGACGCTATTTCGTTCCGCCACAAATCAGAATGGTTATCTGTATCCCTTCTGGTATTACCGAAGTTGAGAAACGTGCGGTTCGTGACTCCGCAGAACATGCAGGAGCAAAAGATGTAAGGCTGATTCAAGAACCAATGGCTGCAGCAATTGGTATTGGTATCGATGTGGAGGAGCCAATGGGCAACATGATTATTGACATAGGCGGAGGTACAAGCGAGATTGCTGTAATTGCCCTTGGAGGTATTGTTTGCGATAGATCTATTCGCACCGCAGGTGATGATTTTACCGCAGACATTGAAGATTACATGCGCAGACAGCACAATATCCTTATTGGAGAACGCTCTGCGGAAAGGATTAAAATTGAGGTTGGTTCTGCACTTACTGAATTGGAAAATCCGCCAGAAGATTACGCTGTTCATGGTAGAGATTTAATGACGGGAATCCCGAAGGAGATTACGGTTTCTTACCAGGAAGTAGCCCACGCGCTAGATAAGTCTATTACCAAGATTGAAACGGCAATTCTGAACAACTTGGAGATGACACCGCCAGAGCTGTCAGCAGATATCTACAGAACAGGTCTTTACCTTGCAGGTGGAGGCTCAATGCTTCGCGGATTGGACAAGCGTATTTCGCAAAAAACAAAACTGCCAGTACACATTGCAGACGATCCGTTAAGAGCGGTTGCTAGAGGTACCGGTATTGCACTTAAAAACATAGACAGATTCCCGTTCTTAATGCGGTAATCTGACTTAGATTCTAAAATGACCTATGAAGAACATCCTGCTTTTTGTTTACAGGAATCACGTGTTCTTTGTCTTTCTTTTTCTTGAGCTTGTTTGTTTCTCGTTAATCGTTAGCAACAACAATTTTCATCGGGGTAGTTTTCTTAATTCCTCCAACCAGCTGGTTGGCAATGTTTACGATTTCAATAATGGAATAGCAGAATATTTTAAGCTGAAAACCATTAATGATGAATTGGCTGTAGAAAATTCGGTTTTGAGGTCGCTTTTAGAAGATTCTAAGTACGCATCATCCAATAGAGTGTTCGAAAAAGTGGATACTGTAATCCGCCAAAAATATACTTACGTACCAGCAAAGGTGGTGAATAACACCACCGACAGAAGAAGTAATTACCTCACCATAAACAGAGGTATTTTGCAAGGTGTAGAACCAGAAATGGCGGTTCTTTCTTCTGATGGAATTGTTGGTATTGTTAAAGATGTTTCGAAGAGTTACGCATCGGTAATTTCGGTTTTGCATAAGAACTCAAGCATTAGCGCAAAACTGGCCGCTTCAGGTTACATCGGCTCTCTGGTTTGGGATGGAAAAGATCCGCGTATTGCGCAGCTCATGGATATTCCGAATCACGTTCAGCTTGTAGAGGGAATGCAAGTACAAACCTCTGGGTATTCTGCCATGTTTCCGAGCGGAGTTGGAATAGGAAAAGTGAAATCTTTTGAGATTGAAGAAGGCGCCAATTTCTATTCAATAAATGTGACTTTAAACACCGATATGAACTCCGTAAGCATGGTTTACGTAGTGAATAATCTCATGAAGTTTGAGCAGGTAGAATTGGAAAAGCAAACGCAGGTAGATGACCACTGATATTCTGAAATACGGTTGGCAATTCATTTTGCTTTGCCTGTTGCAGGTGCTGGTTTTCAATAACCTCCAGCTCAACGGTTACGTTAATGCGTTTCCGTACATATACCTCATTTTAATTCTGCCTATTTCGCTCGGTAGAATTCAGTTACTTTTTGTGGGTTTCCTCCTCGGATTGGTTGTTGATGTGTTTTCAAATACAGGTGGAATTCATGCAGCGGCAACAACACTTATTGCGTTCTACAGACCGTTGTATTTAAAGGCGCAGTCGCCTAGAGAAGGTTATGAGTTGGCCGCTTTGCCACACCTCAAAACATTCGGGGTAGCATGGTTTGTTCCCTACGCTGCGTTAATCATAATCATCCATCATATTGCGTTGTTCTACCTAGAGATTTTCCGCTTCGCGGATTTCTTTCATACGCTGTTTAAAACGGTGTTAAGCACCGGAGTTACACTCTTCTTTGTGTTGGCTGCCGAGTTCCTGTTTGTTAGCAACAAGAGGAGGTGAGTTTGCAGTCAAAACATACAGATCGCATGTATGTGCTAATGGGCATTGTTGTGCTCATTTCTATCACATTTTTGGGTCGATTGTTCTATATCCAAGTACTGGATAATTCTTACCAACTATCTGCAGAAAACAACGTTTTGCGCTACGAAACGCAGTATCCCGCTCGTGGATTAATGTACGATAGAGATGGCCGGTTATTAGTTTACAACGAAGCCGCTTACGACCTGATGGTAATTCCGCGTCAGGCTAAGAATATTGATACAACTACTATTTGCAATGTGCTGCAAATCAGCAAAGAAACATTTGTAAAAAAGCTGAATAAAGCCAAGGCATATTCTTGGAGAAAACCGAGTGTTTTCGAGAAACAAATCTCTGCACAGACCTATGCCAATTTGCAAGAAAAGCTGTACAGACTTGGAGGGTTCTTTGTTCAGAAACGAACGCTAAGAAAGTACCCAGAGCCAATAGCCGCTCACCTGCTTGGATACGTTGGAGAGGCCAATCAGCGCAAGCTAGAACAAGACGCATATTACAAGCGCGGAGATTACGTTGGTATAAGCGGATTAGAAAAGGCCTACGAAAAAGAGTTACGCGGAGAGAAAGGAGTAAAAGTGGTTATGGTCGATGTGTTTAATCGGCCAAAGGGCAGCTACAAAGAGGGCAAGTACGATACTGTTGCGGTTGCTGGTAAAACCATCATGTCAAGTATCGATGCAGAACTACAAGCGTATGCAGAAACGCTAATGCGAAACAAAACGGGGGCAATTGTAGCGCTAGAACCATCAAGCGGAGAAATTTTGGCCATGGTTAGCGCTCCAACTTTCGACCCAAATCTTTTGGTGGGAAGAGTACGGTCTGGGAATTATCGGCTGTTACAAAAAGACACGCTCAAGCCGCTGTTTAATCGCGCGCTAATGAGTGAGCAAAACCCGCCAGGTTCTACGTTTAAGTTGATTAATGCACTAATTGGGCAGCAAGTTGGAGTGGTGGTTCCATCTACAAGTTACCGTTGTCCTCGCGGGTACGTTTCGGGTAATTTCAGGATGGGATGTCATGATCACCGTTCGCCTTTAAACTTGAAAGAGTCTATTCAGCATTCGTGCAACGCGTATTACGGAAATGTTTTCAGGAACATTATTGATCACACGGGTAAACCTTGGGAAGGATTTAAGATTTGGCGAGACCATGTTTTGAGTTTCGGGCTGGGAACAAAGTTTAATACAGACCTGCCAATAGAGTACGATGGTCATGTTCCCACAACTGCCTTTTACGACAAGTATTATGGTGAACACAGGTGGAAATCTCTCACAATAATTTCAATGGCAATTGGCCAAGGAGAGTTGGGAACCACGCCATTACAGTTGGCAAATATGACTGCCGCTTTGGCCAATAGAGGGCATTATTTTCCGCCTCATTTGGTGAAAGCTATTGATGGCGAACCTATTTCAAATCGGTTTACCGAAAAGCATAATACTACCATAGATAGAAAATACTTTGACCCAGTTATAGACGGTATGGCCATGGTTTTTGAGCAGGGAGGTACAGGATTTCGTTCTCGGCACGATAGTATTGTAATGTGTGGTAAAACGGGAACAGCTCAAAATCCGCATGGCGAAGACCATTCAATTTTCATCTGTTTTGCACCAAAAG
>JBMYXX010000023.1:0-19348 GCA_049608805.1 Flavobacteriales bacterium
AGTACATCAACTATTGTTCGGCTAGGAAATTCGTTTTTCAGTTGAAGTAAAAACTGATTCTCAGATAAATCTTCAGCCTCCATTTCCAGTTCACGCATCCTACTGAAATACGTTTCGTTAACCTGCGCGCAATGCGGAACCACCATCACAATCAAATCGGCTTCAGCATCTAGTCTGTTCTCAATTTCATGAAGTTTCTCTGCCAACGTCTTAAAATCTTGGTCTCTTCCGTTTTTCAGTTGCAACGTGTTTTCTAGATACTTCGACTCTTCCTTAAAAATCATTTTTTGCCTTGATGTATAACGCTCAGCAGAAAACGCTTCCTCCTCATTTACAGCTACCTGCGCCAAATCTTGGTAAAGATTAGCGCGTATCTGGCCAAGTCTATAATTCAAATATTTGACCACTCGAATATGGTCAGATATGGCGTGATAAACCTTTCGGGTAGCAGACATTTCTCCTGTTGGCCTGTGCTTAATGTCCAGTAAATCATTCCCCACATAAATCTGATAAATGACAACCTTCGGCTTAAACCGTTTTATGCGGGATTTTGCCATAAAACTAGCCTCCAAAACTCCGGTTCCCGAAACCGCACTATTAACAAATTGAAACGGTAATTGGGCATTTAGCTTGCCCACATAACTAGCCGTATTTGCAGAAAATGAATCTCCAAAAACTAAAACCGTTTCCCGCTTAGTATCCTTTTCTGGCAAAGAAGGATTGAGCGCATTCAGCTCCGCAGCGTAAAAATCTATGGCGTAAAACCTGAAGCATAACTCCAGCAATAGAACGGTTACCAGCCCAACGACCAATATTTTCAAGCCTCTATTTATCCAACGATTCATTAGTGTAGATTAGCCACAAATGGCTTCTGCAAAAGTAAAATGGTTTGGTCGAGGTTTGAGCGCTGTGCTAAACACAGGCCGATTACTCATTTCTCCGGCTATAAATTTTTTGCTCGCTTACTGGGTAATCAAAGTGGCCGGGCAAGCAGCTTGGGGACAGTTTGTAGATGTGCTCATTTTTACCTCGCTAAGCGGTATGTTTCTATCCTTCGGGATAAAAGAATATGTGCTTCGGCAAGCAAGTTTAAACCCAAATTTACTTGGCGGATTTGTAAAAAGCGGCATACTAACTCGACTCCTTTTAATGGTGCCAGTTGCCGCTGCAGCATTCATTTTCTTTCCAATAAACCAAGCGGGTTGGCTAATGCTTTGGCTGAGTTCCTTGCTGATTGGTTCTGGTTTAGACCCCATCACCAATTTTAACAGAAGCTATGCGAAGGCCATTGTGGCTGAGTTAACTTTTGCCCTTTTTCTGTTTGGGTTTCTTGGTACACAAACCATCAACCAAAACACGCTAATTGTTGCTTTTTCGATAGCTGCATTTATCCGAAGCTTGGTGCTTTCTGTACTGTTCAGAAATGAGCTAAACAAAGGTCAAACTTCGTTCGATTTAAGACTGCTTGCGGCCGGGCTTCCTTTTCTCTTGATGGGTTTCAGCGGAATGCTTCAAGCAAAAACAGACCTCTATCTAGTTTCTATAATGCTTGATGATGACGCTTTGGCGGCTTACCAAGTATCCATCAATTTCTTTGTTTATCTGCAAGCGTTGGTCGGATTTATTCTACTTCCTTTTGCAAAGAATTTGTACCGAGCACCAAAAGCACTTATCCGAAAAATCTGTTTTCGTTCAGGAGTTTCTGGAGTGCTGCTACTAACCGTTTTCCTGCCAATTGGTTACTACATTCTCAATTCTATCTATGCGTTTAACCTTGGAGTTGAAGTCATAATTCTTGGTGGTTTATACGCTCTTCCAACTTTCATTTTCTCACCATTGGTTTACAAACTGCTAGGCACAAAACAAGAAAAAGCTGTATTCCGTGTAACGGTTTTTGGGCTGCTGGTGAATGTAATTTTCACCTACGGTTTAATCACGCAATTCGGGATAACTGGGGCATTTGCTGGAAGTATGCTTTCTAATTGGGCGCTGCTAGTTGGTTACCTTGTGGTATTCAGAAAAACAGAATCAGCAGCTACAAATTCGTGAACCTAAATCTGAGTAATGCTAGTTTTCCGGTTGATGGAAGAACCAATAGGTTTGTGTAATGTCTAACGTAATGTGGCGTAATTTTCTTCTCGTTTCTTGCCTAATTGGGCTTGCATTAAGAATTGAAATTATCCTTCAACCTGCCGAAACTATACTAGCGCGTTACGGCTCAGACGACCTTTTCTACTACACAGAAATCACTAAAAATCTTGTCAACGGAAACGGAATTTCCTTTGACGGAATCCATTCTACCACAGGTATTCAACCACTTTGGATGTTGCTTTTACTGCCGTTTGCTTCCCTATTTGAAAACCCTGAATATGCGCTAAAAACGGTGCTTGTTCTTGCCACGTTTTTCTGTTTGATTACAGCCGTTTTGATGCCGAAAGTGTTGAAGAACCTTCTCCCAAAAAATGGATACGCCATAGGTGTAATTGCAGGTAGTATCTGGATACTTCATCCTAAAATTTTGCAAGTATGTTTTGAAGGAACTGAAGCCGCTCTGGCTGGCTTTGCTTGGCTTTGTTCAATCCGGGTTTGGCAGACCTCCCAAAAGACAAACCAATACTACTTTCTTGGTATTGTGCTCGGACTGGGAGTATTAGCCAGAGTTGACCATTTAGTATTGGCAGCGGCACTTTGGTTTTTCCCTTTGGCAAACGCTAAATCATTGCTTCGGAAAGGCTTACAAATGTTACCGGGTGTGCTCTTGTTTTTAGGTGGATGGTTGCTTGTTTGTTGGTTAACCACGGGTGAGTTAGCCATGGATTCCGGCAAAATAAAGCGGCTACATTTTCTGAGGATGTTGGCTTTAGAAAATGATTTTCCAATAACTGAAGTCAGCAATTTCTCGCTGATTTTTGAGCAATTGAAAGGCTGGTTTCAAAACGGTTTTCGCTTCGCGACTTATCTGCTTCATGCCGAATCGAGTGTGTCCTTTGTCCTTGTTACCGCGCTTTTAGCTGCCTTGGCTGCAGTTGTTTTTAAGATAAAAGACAAAGACACGCGGCTTTCGCAAATTCTACCTTCAACATGGGAGGTTTTAAAGAAATTGTCGCCATTATTTTTCGCAGCTATTCTCATTTTTTGTGCTTACATCATCTACCTGCAACATCTTCGCGCATGGTATTTAATTCCGCTTTTCTTGGGTTTAGCCATTCTTTGTGCTGCCTTAGTATTGGACTTGTTATTGCTCAAAAATCAACCTAACAAACGAGCCATAGCAGTTTGCGTTGGGTTGTTTGTCACGTTGGGAGCTTTGCACGTTGAGGCCAACTTAAAACCTCGTAAAGGTTTAGATTCTAACTTCTTTGTGGCGGTTGATTATGTGAACAATCAACTGCCGCCTGGTAGCAAAATCGGGGCGTTCAATTCTGGTATGGCCGGTACGTGGCTCTCGCCCAAACATGTGGTGGTAAACCTTGATGGAGTTGTGAATCACGGTGTTGTTGATGCCATGGAGAACGGTCAGCTTTCAGAATATATTCAACGAGAAAAAATCGAATACTTGTTGGATTTCGAGGGAAGCATGAAGTTTTTTAGCACGATTGGAGGTGGTAATTTTCAGAATCAATTCGAATTGGTAGAACAATTTCCTCCTTCAAAAAGCAGCAAACTAAGTTTGAATCTCTGGAAACGAAAAGCGAAATAGGTTGAAAGAATCCACCATCCTTAGTAAATACGGAAAGGCGAATACCGCTTTTTTGCACGCTCGTGGGTGGTTGGCAACCAAGTTCTTGATGCAAGAACTCAATTGTCAAGAAAACGAACACATTTTGGAAATTGGCTTCGGGACAGGCGCAACGATTGTTGAGCTTGCATCAAGAAACAAGCAAACACGTTTTTCTGGGATAGAGGTTAATGAACTCATGCATCAAAAAGCAATAAAACGGATAAAATTGTGTGGCTTAGCTAACACGATTGAGTGTCATTTGAATAATCAAATTTCGGCACTTCCGTTTCCAGAAAATGCTTTTGACAAAATTTATTGCGAATCGGTTCTCGCAATTTTAGAAGGCGATGATTTGCCTAGACTGCTTGCAGAGATAAGGCGTGTTTTAAAGCCAACCGGCATCTTTCTTTTCAACGAAACGGTTTGGACCTCCAAAGCAAGTCAAGAGATTATTAAGAAGGTCAATGCTTTTTGCAAAGCGAATTATCAAATCATCCAAGCAAACCCAGATTATCCGAGGCTCCAAGATTGGGTAAACCTGCTTCAAACATCCGGGTTTGACGTACACAGTAAGCGAGAAATTGCCAAGGTTGATGGTGATTTAAAACTGAAGCCAAATTGGCAATCGTTTGTTTCTCGCATATTCAGCGCGTGGGGCAAATTGAGACATGGAGCTAGTCTTGCTGGATTGGATGACGTCAAAAATCACTTGGATGTTCCCGGCAACATCATGGAAGGCGTCATTATTAAGTCGAAACCAAGTATTTTGGCCAAAGGCTAACAAGTATGAAGAAACTGGGTGTTGTTTTATTTAATCCGCGAAGCGCAAATTCTAAGCATAGAATTCCTAATTCTATTCTACAAGTTGGCGCGTCTATACACGGCAAGCGACCGTACGTTTTTGTGGATGGAAACAAAGAAACAGACCCGTATTTGGTAATTGCCAATCATCTAAAAACAGGCGATTTTGGCTACTTCGGAACAACCGTTATGCCTGGCCCGCAGCTAAAGCAAGCCATTCCGTTTAGCAAAAAAGTAAAAGATAAATTTCCGAACGTGACGAATGTTTGGGGCGGCTATTTTGCAAGTAATCAGCATAATGTGGTGCTAAAATCTGGCTACGTAGATTATGTAATCAATGGCCCTGGAGACAATGCATTTCCGAATTTATTGGAAGCCTTGGATGTAAAAAATGACGTGAATGAAATTCGAAATCTCATTTATCTAAAGGATGGCGCTATTCATAAAACCAAGAAAGAAGAACTCCTAGATCAGGATTCTTTGCCGGCATTCCCGTACGACCAGCTCGATCTCAATTACCCAATTAGAGATTATTTGGGCAAGACGTTTATGGGCAACAAAACGCTTTCTTATCACTCCAGCTTTGGCTGTCCTTTTACATGTTCTTTTTGTGCTGTTGTACCCATTTACAACGCCAGATGGAAAGGCCGTTCTGCCGAAAACATTTATGCTGATGTTTCTAAAATGAAGGCCGAACACGGTATAGATAGCATCGAGTTTCACGACAATAATTTCTTCACTTCGCGAAAGCGGGTAGTGGAATTTTCGAAGCTCATAAAAAATGATGGTATTTCTTGGTGGGGAGAAGGCAGAATTGACACCATCAACAAATACTCTGATGAGGACTTGAAATTGATGCGTGAGGCTGGTTGCCGAATGATTTTTTTAGGCGCAGAAACTGGCAACGATGACATCCTGAAGCAGATGGATAAAGGTGGCACGCAATCGGCTGACCAAATACGAGAGTTTGCTGCAAAAATGGGACGATTTGATATTGTTCCTGAGTACTCTTTTGTGCTTGGAATGCCGGCAGATACGGAAGAACAGGTTACTGCTCAGATTGAATCTGACATTAAGTTTATTCAGGAGATAAAGGAGATAAATCCGAATACAGAAATCATCATTTACATCTACAGTCCGGTGCCGTCTGAAGGAAGTGAGTTATACGATCAAATCACTAAAGCTGGGTTCAGTTTTCCTGAAACATTGGAAGATTGGTTAGCGCCTGCTTGGGAGAATTTCGACCTCAGAAAAAACCCACTCACTCCTTGGCTTACACCCAAAATGATTGATCGAATCAAGAACTTTGAAACCGTGCTGAATGGCTACCATCCAACGGTGTCTGATTTCAGGATTAAGGGATTGAAAAAAACTACGTTGCGAACCCTATCCAGCTGGCGATATAAAAGCGGTGTTTTTGCCTATCCGTACGAGATTAAAGCATTCCAAAAATTATGGAAATACCGTCAGCCAGAAATAGAAGGTTTTTACGCTGAATAATGCTCCGACAGTTAGTAAAACGAGTCGTTTTTCCTGTTCTGAAACCGTTTTCAACTTGGTATTTCAGTAAGCCGCGTTGGTACAGTTACAAAGGGTTGAAAGTGCGGGTTAATCCGGGTGTTTTCTTCCCTCATTTAACCATAAGCACTAAAGTTTTTCTAAAGTACTTAGACCAGCAGACGCTTGAGGGAAAGTCCGTTTTGGAGCTTGGCGCTGGCTGTGGAATTTTATCGTTTCGTTGTGCTCAGCACGGGGCAAAAGTGATGGCTAGCGACATAAGCTTGGCAGCCATTGACAATCTGAAAATCAATCAGAATGCTCTTGGGTTGGACGTTGAAATTGTACACTCAGATTTGTTTGACTCTATTGAAAGTACGTTTGATTTAATTCTGATAAACCCACCGTACTATCCGAAAAATCCTGCTACGGAATCAGAAAAGGCGTGGTTTTGTGGTGCAGAATTCGACTACTTTAAAAAGCTTGCAGCTCAACTTAAAAGTGCCCTAACCTCAGATGGTTATGCACTGATGATTCTTTCTGAAGATTGTGAGATAGAAATCATCAAAGGTCTTTTGCAAAAACATGAGATTGATATGAGGGAAGTTTTCTCAACCAAACGGCTTGGCGAGCAAAACTTCATTTTCAAGCTTTCGTAGCCTGTTCAAATGCTACAGGCCATTCGAACGCTTGCTCCTTAATCTGGCTTTGGTGGTAGGTGTTTAAAATCAAGGGTGTAAAGAAACAAGGAATCTCTTCCTCCTATGCTAAACCTTTGTGCTGGAAAGAAATCTGTGAAGGTTTTGCCTTGACCCCCTCGTGCATTTTTACTGACAATGGCTAACTGATTTGCACCCTCATGCATCAGTTTATAAATGATGGTTGGGCTTAAATCTTTGTGCTGAATAGACCAACCATTCCTTCTAGAACGATACAGCAGCATTGGGTTTCTAGGGTCCATCCAAGAGTAACTTATTATGACCAAATCATCCTGGTTTGTGTTGTGCTGAATCAGTTTTCCTATGTCCTCTAAATAAGGTTGGGTTTGGTAGTAATTGGATTCCGCATAACTGAAATTCCACCCGCCAATTCCTATCAAAACTGCAACTAGAGAAACATTTCCCAATGCGCTGTTTTTGGTCGATATCAGATCATAAAACTTGAGCAACCCTGCGGCAACAAACACCGCAATTGGAACAAGGAAAGGGATTTGATAATAGTTGTGCATTAGGTTGAGGTTGAAAAAAACGAGCACGTAGATTATCGTTCCTACCAACCAAAGCAGGAAAAAAATGAGGTTCTGCTTCCTGTAAAAAATCGCCATGGCAAGATAAAGAAGGCTTGGCCAACCAATTACTTCAAGATGTAAACGAGAGGCTATGGTTTTCCAGTTTTCTAGCTGCATGCGTTGATGCATGTTTCCGAAATACCAATGGGAGCTTTCGGTAAACTTGCGGTACGTGGGAATAAAACTCCAATCAGGAGCAGAACCATTAATGTTAATTCCATGCTGCCACCAGACACCAAAAGCAGCAATGGGAACAAATAAAAGCGGAATGGTTTTAAGAACGAATTTCACATCTCTGCTTCTCAAAACTAAATACGCCAACGGAAAAACTGCTGGCATGGCGTATGGCACTTTTGTTAAGAATGCAAAGGCGGCAAACACGCTTCCAGCTAATACATGCTTTATTCGTTTCTCTGTAAACCCAACGGCAAAATGGAACACCATTCCGAGCACAAAAAACATGGCCGAAAAATCTACCTGAATGGCGCGCGAGTAGAATAACCCAAGCGGAATAAGCAGATAAATAAATACAGCAAGCCGCGCTAATCTGAGATTAGTGATGAATGCCAATATTTTGTAGAAATAGACGACTCCTCCAGCAAAAAACAGGAGCAAAACGGCTCTAGCGGTAGAATGATTTGCTCCGAACAAATCGTAAGTCCAAGCAATAATCGCGTAGACACCAGGGAACTCCAAAACCAACGTTTTGTGTCCGCCCATCCAACACACTTCGGGATGCAAAACATCTATCCCATTTTGATAGAAAGACCAAATCATATTAGCAGAATCGCATTGCCTCCACGAATGCGGATCATCAATGGATTCTCCGAAATGCAAGAACCGGAGGGCAATGAGAGCTGCGGCTGCAACCCAAAATAAAACACTGGCTTTTTTGCTGTCCAAATTTGCTGCTTAGTTAAATTTAAACTGCATCGTCTATCTCCTCCAAACTAGAAACTAGCTGATATTTAAAGGACGACAAGATTGACTTGTCCAATCGTTCATTAACATACTCAATCGTGTCGATTGTGAAATGATTCATAAAGCGGCTATTTAAATAATAGTCCTGATACTCTTTAAAGGTAGAGCCAGACTCTTTTGTGGAGCTTTCTATGTTCTTGAAGCGGCCATTGCCCTTGAATTCCAAATTAAGACTTATGGCTAATTGCCGTAGTTCTGCCTCCGGGTTTCTTAGTATTGATTCATAAGTCAAATTAATCACGGGGCAAGAGACTTTTGTTTTTAAATCTAAGTAAGCCCTGTTTTTGATGTTCCAGAGTTCTATGGGTGAAGAAACCTGATTCGTACTGTGATTATCGCGACCTCTTAAAACCCACAATTGTGTGATAAATACTTCAAACTTACTTGCTACTTTTCCCTTAAAGTGATACGGTTTTCGATACAATGAAACCAGAAAAGCGTATGGGTTTTTGGTGATTGTCACTACCGCCAATCGTGACTTTTTATACTCGTTGACTTCCTTCAGTCTCGGACATCCATGTTTCCATCCTAGAATTTGCTTGCGTTGCAGGAAGAATACGAGGTCCTCAATTATATCGTATCGAACAAGCTTTAAAAGAAGCATGTGATGCCACTTATGCTGAAGTCGGAGCAGCTGGACATCAAAATTTTCCTCAATCAATTGCTCCAAATAATTGGTTCCAGAGTTTCGCTCACCATAAACTTTGATTGCCAATTTCATGCTAAGCTTGACAATATAAATCTCTGTACCGATCAGCCGTCTCTTTAACCGGAATTAGCGCCTTCGTCTCAAATGCTTGGGGTAGGAGAGATTCAATTCCTTCAACGATTTCTTCTTCCGTTTTACAAACTATCCAGCGTGCCGATTCTTTTGCTAAACCAACTTGGGTTGAGACAATCGACATTCCGCAGGCGTGCGCTTCATTAAAAACAAACCCCTGAGATTCGTAGGTAGATGTGTGCAACAAAACCTTTGCGCGTTGCATGTGATTGAGCACTTCTTTGTGCGGCAAACCACCTAGAAATTGAACATTTGAACCGATGCCCAAACCGCGGACTAAGCTCTCCAACTTACTTCTTTCGGGACCATCCCCAATCAATATTACTTGTACGTTCGGATGAGTTTTTGCGACCTCAGCCACCACCCTCAAAAAAGAATCGTATGCCTTAAGCGTGGTCAACGAGCCGACTCCCAGAATGTCGATGTTTCGAACAGTTGCTTGTTCAGGTAGCTCATTCATTCCCCAAGGAATGACATCGCTTGCAACCGTCCCAGTAGATTTTTTTAAAACATTGTTCTGAAACTCTGATACTGCAACCATGCTTAACTTTTGCAGGTTTATCCGTTGCAGATAACGGTTGCTTTTCAACACGTCTTGTCCCATAGCAGTTGCAATGTGGTTCACTCCATTTCGTCCCGCCCATCTTTGGGCTAAAAGCGTGCATTCAGAAAGCCAAAATGAATGGATCACATCAATTGATTGCTCTTGATGTACTTGCGAAATTCTCTTTAGTGCCTTTCGCCAATAGTAGAATCGAAATGGAAATGAACGATTGCTTCCACCGCAAGAAAACACCGGAATTCCACGCCATTTATAGCTGTCGGATTTGTACGGATACTGTAGTGAGACTACAGTAAAACGCAATCCATATTCCGCCTTACTTGCTTCTCTCAAATACGTTTGCAAATACGGCATGCACGTATCGTCAGATTCGTTTTCTGGAAAACCAGGCATAAAAATGAGGATGTGTTTGGCTGCTTTCATTTCGAATTGAGGGAATATACACACCAGCCGTTTTCCCAACATTTCAGTTCTTCAACCTGCATTTCGCTTTGGGCCTTTTCCCAATTTTGAAGCGGCATGGTTCCTTTTAATTTGAATTCTGCCCAAGATTGATTGAAAATGAAAAGAGAACCAGTCTCGAATTGATTTATCTCGGAATCGAAAATTTGAATTACGGAATTCCCCGTTTCATAAACATCAAACAACTGAGAGTAGGATGAGGTGTAAACAGACTTTGACCCGTGATTCGTTTGAATCCAAGTGGCTAATTGTCTTTCGAAATGATTGGATAAAACAGAAGGCGCCATCGCTCTTGTGCAAAGCCCCAACTGCACAAGAGCAGCTACAGTTACCATCAACTTTCCAGGAATATTTTTCTCTTTTAGCCAATCGGATAGGTGCTCAAATCCGTCTAAATAGAACATTACAATTAGAGGATATGTGAACGTAGCTACGCGCGAATTTTGGAACGGCACACCTGCCAAAAAACAGGCATAAACCAAAACAGAAGCCAAGAGTAACAACTTAAACCTATTCTTGGTAACTCCGGTTATAGCCAAAGGCAAAAGCACCACGCCAAAAAACATTGTTCCTGGATGAATAAACGGGCTGAGATTAAATAGAACGTTAGGTAAAATGAACTTGGAATTGGTGTCGGAAGTGCTGAATTCTGAATGCCAAAAATTTGACACGTCCCAATTCTGAATGAGGTCAATTCCTACAACCGAATCCATTCCTCCAGAAGTCAATTTCCACCAAACTGCCACAGAAATAGGAATTGCTCCGACAATAATTCCAGCAGCTAACTTCCCTAATTGAACGCGAAGTAAAAGTCGAAAACCTATGTAGCCAATAGTTGGTAATAGAACAACAATTGCGGGATACCGTGTTGTAATTGCCAAAGCCGAAAACCCAGACCAAAGCAGCAGAGATTTAGCGGAATCATCTTGCAAGGATTTCCACAATTGATAAAAACTTGCCGTTAGAAAAACCATGGCCAGCATGTCGCTCATGCATTGCATTCCCAACCGAAACATGTACGGAGACAGCAAGAAACCGAGTGATACTAAAGCAATTCTAGACCTGGCTTTAAACTCAGGATACGCTTCTTTAATCCAGCGGTTAAGTATGCCTGCCAAGCCCATCATTGAAAACACAGAAACTAATTGTAACGAATAGAATTCGGTTTTAATTAGCAACGATAAGAGTGCTCCAATAATGGAGTAATTCGGAGGCCAGAAAAAGGTTCTAGGGGTTTCGCCACCCAAAAAGAATGCTTTCCACTCTCTAGCGTGCAGCAAATAAGCGTAAGCATCTTGTCCGTAAAGCCCGTTAAAATTGAAGCCAAAGCGCACAATAAGCCAACCGATAATTGGAACAATTGCCCAATAGTATTTCTTTAGAAAGTTCACTTTTTAATGACTATCCATGGAAACGGAGAAGTGGAAAAACCTAGCTTACGAGTTACTTTATTCTTCAGTTGGTTGGGTTTGAAAAGCACTTTATAATTGAAATTCTGAAACACATTCTCGCTATGATGAAAATAGTTTTCTGCCATTTCTGGGAGTCCTATTTCAGTGAAGTAATGCTCTGTTCTTTTCTGTGCTGAAGCAACCTCGTGAGGTTTGTAAAGCGGACTATCCAAAATGTGTATTTCCCCGTCTGGTGTCAGCAAATCTAAAAGCCGATTAATTAGTGCTTCTAGATTGGAGAAATACTGAATTGCCGCGTTAATGGTAACAAGGCTGAATGTTCCTTTCGGTAAACCCGAAGTAAAAACATCAGCATAACAGAAACTTAATCCAGGTTTTCCGAAAACTCGGCTTGCCTGTTTCAATTCGTGCATATTCATGTCTAGGCCAACCACTTGATTAGAATTATTGGCCAAAGCATTTGTGAACCAGCCATTTCCGCATCCTAAATCTAAAACGGTTTCAAACTTCTTTTGCTGAAAATAGCTCAGCGCACGATTGGCCGTAAACTCACGCAGTTTCCATTCTTCACAATGCCGATAGTTGTTTGGCGTTTGAGGCAAATTCCTAACCATTTCATCCGTCAGTACTCGTCCTTCCTTCTTCCGAACTCGTAAATAGGATTCTTCGAAATCAGTGCACAAATCGCTTAAAACAAAAACTCCGTCTTGGCGCTCAAACTGTGACAAGAATTTCATTTCCCACGCAGCTTTTCGAGTTTCATGCCTAGATGTGCAAAATTGGATTTCAACCCAAATTTTAAGCTAGAAGCAGCAAGAACACCGTTTTGCTTAACAGATTTCTTGAACCAAACCTGATTCGTTACTCTGCGGATGGCGTGATGATAATATCTTGTATTTTGAGTACGCTCAAAGTCTAATGCTCGGTCTGGCGTGGTCTCCCAATCTCCCGTTGTGGTAATTTTTGAAGCCACTTCATTAAATAAATCGGTGCCTCTAATTGGGTAACTCAATGTGATGGTAAAATGGTCGGGATCAGACTCTTCCAAGTGCTTTATCGTTTCGGTAATATCCGATTCGTCCTCTCCAGGGTAACCAACCATAATGAAAGTTCCGGTTTCAATTCCGTGCTGCTTGGTTTTGCGAATCATGGAGCGAACCACGTTCACATCAACACGCCTATCCATGGCGTCAATAATGCGCTGCGAGCCACTTTCTGCACCAATCCAAATTCTAAAACAGCCCGCTTTTTTGAGTTTCGCCAGCACATCCTCTGTCAACCGTTCTGCGCGGGTAATGCATTCGAATTTCAAGTGCAGATTAGCCGCAATCATCAACTCACAAAACTCATCTAGCCATTTGTGACTTACAGTAAACACATCATCCACAAACCAAATATTATCTGGATTGTAGTTGTCTTTTAACCACTTCAATTCCTTAACCACATCTGCTGCAGGTCGCCTTCTGTAGCTTTGTCCGTAAACAGCCGTACTGCACCATTTGCAGGTGTACGGGCAGCCACGCTGGGTACTTACAGAAACAGTCGATTGGCCGTGGTGATGTTTCCAAACATCAATGTATTTGGTTAGGTCAATTGCCTTTCGGTCTGGCCAAGGAAGCTCGGCTAAATCCTTCATTTTTACCCTCGATTTTGTCTTAATTTCTTTGCCAGATTCGAGGTAAGCAATTCCGCTTATTTCTTCCTTTTGGTGTGAGCCGTTTTTCAAATGTTCGACCACTTCGAGCATGGTTTGCTCACCTTCGCCAATAACCACAAAATCGGCACCAGCATTTAGGTAATTTTTGGTGTTGTACGTAACATCTGGCCCACCCAATACGATTTTCGTGTCGCTCAAACTCTGCTGAGAACGGATGAATTTCATCAGCTTAATCACGTTGACTTTAGTAACCAAATTGACGTAAATGGCTACGATACTTGGTTTTTCAGAAAGCAATTTTTGCTCTAACGTTTCTCGGGAACTAAAAGTGGAATCGAATACATCGCACTCAAAACCATTTTGTTTTAAAAACGCACTGATGTAAAGGATTCCTAAAGGCGGATACGGCTTCATAATTTGAGCCTCCTTCGGGTCTTCCGCAATAAAATAACCGTGTGTTAGAAGTATGGACAAGCTCAGTTTTTGAGTTTAAAATCGATAAGGTAATGGTCCGCCACGCCAGACAAAAAAGAAGAGTTTATAGACTTTTCCATCCTAGATAGGAAACCCAATATACGCTGGTGCCGCTGAAAAAACTGTTCCGTGTAGGAAGGTGGTACCCACAAGCCAACGGGAATATGAGATTGAACGGTAAATCGCTCTCCAATAATTGATTTGAATTGGCTTGGCGAATAGTAATAAATGCTGATGGTTTCACCTTCGTCATTGGTCCATGCAACTTTGTTTCTTAGTCTTCGAAAAGCTTTTTCAAACTGGAATTTCAGAAGAAAGTAAACCGATTCCATAAGACAGAATGAAGGCATTACAACCGCCACAAATCTACCCTCAGGTTTAAGCAGTGATTGTAGCTTTTCTGATAGCAATTGTAGGCTTTCTTTCGAAACACAATTTAGGCCACCAAAATTGGAGAAAACAAGGTCGTATTTGTGCTCAAAAGTGTGCTTGTCGATAGCGTTGAGGTCAACCGACTTAAACTCAATTAAAGAAGAAACGTCTTGCTTGGCTGCTTTGCACCTTGCAACGGCCAGCATTTCGGAAGAAATATCGGTAGCAGTTACTTCGCAACCTTTTTTGGCAAAAATGCTTGCATCTTCGCCTGTACCACAATTCAATTCTAACACCCGAAACTCAGTGCCGAACTCGAGATTTTCGTTCAGGTAACTCCAAACGATTTCTCGTTGAAGACGACCGATTTTACTATTAGTAAAAACAGCATCGTAATCAGCGGCCATCTGATTGAAAGCGCCATCGCTCATGCTAAGCTTTCAGCTTTTTTAGTTGAATTTTATCTACCCAAGAAGTCGGCAAATAATAGAACGTGGCTAGCACAGAGCGCAATGTTTTCTTGTTGATTTTAATCGAGCCCGTTAGCATCAATTTTAGGTTTTCTAAACCTTGATGTGTTCTAAAAACCTTATGCACATACCTGTGTAGTTTCTTGTAATACGCTGGTTTGTAGGTGTTTTCAAACATCAAATCCAAATCATCCGAATCTGTCCAATTAGATTTATTCTTCAAATCGTCTTTTACCTTTTCGTAAAAAACAGTGCCGGGTAAAGGGTAAGAAACAGAGATTCCAATATCATCAGGAATGAGGTTTTTGACCATTTCGATTGTCTTGGAAATATCATCTTCGGTTTCTCCGAGATAACCGAATTGCAAAAAGAATCCAACCCGTACGCCAACCGATTTCAAAACACGCCTGGCCTCTTGAATTTGCTCCACTTTGGTGCCTTTGTCCATGGCGTCAAGTATTTGCTGAGAACCAGATTCCGCACCTATCCAAACTTCCTCCAATCCTGAGTTTGCAAGCACTTGCATGGTGTCTTCCTGCAACAGTAAGTCTGCCCGTGATTGAATCATATACTTAAAGCGTAAATCGCGCTTTTGAACCTCCGCTTCAAACGTTTGTGCCCAGCCAGGTTTGAGGCCGAAAATATCATCGCACATCCAAAAATGGGTTGCACCGTAGTTGGTGGCCAGAAACTGAATTTCTTCGGCTACTCGTTCCGCAGAGCGGGAATTATACCGATTGCCATAAATTGGTTTAGCGCACCAATTACATTTAAATGGGCAGCCCCGTGTAGTAGCAATATTGAGTGAAAAACGGCCATGGTGTTTCAGCCAAATTTGCTTGTAAGAATCAATATCAATCAAGTCCCAAGCGGCCATTGGCAGCGCATCTAAATCACGTAAAATTTGCCTTGCAACGGAGCTCTTGGTTTCCGTGGCGTCTCGAAATTTATGGCCAGCAACTAGATTGGGATTGTCTCCATTTTCAATGGATGCGACCAACTCTTTCAGCGTTTCATCGGCTTCGCCTAGAAGAACATAATCGGCACCATTGTCTAAGTATTGGTCAAAGTGGTCTGTAGAATCTGAACTGGAAACGATTACTGTGCATCCAGCAACCTTTCCCATTTTAATCATCTCAAATGCTGCTTGGCGCATGTTGGTCAAGCACATTTTGGTGAGGTAATTAAAGCCATCATCATAAACAACCAAGAAGTCCGGCTTCTTGGTTTTAAGGATGGTTTTTAGTTCTTCTGGACCTGTTTTAAGCGCAGTATCAAACAGCGATACCGCATGGCCAGATTGACGCAAAACCGCTGCTGCCGTAATAGTTGCCAAAGGCGGATAGGGCTTGTGGTTGTTCCACTGTTTTTTGTCGAACCGATAGAAATAAGAATGTGTGAAAAGAACGCTTGCCACAACTAGCTCAGTTTGGTATTGTGTTTTTCTTCGAAACGCAAAATCCGCTCATCTAGAGCGCCAAGTACACGACTTTGGAAATTCCTTGGGTGATGCTTTGAAACATATTTTCTAGTCTTGAGCGCTACATCAAAATCCACATTTTCTAGGTGTTTGAATTTGCGTTTCCAAACCTTTAGTGTGCCAGTCATAAACCATTCATCTAGCTTATCGCCAATAGAATTGTTGAGCATTCCTTCAACTAAATTGGCAATTGGTCTGCTGGTTTTACCATTGTAAACCACTTCCTCCCTTTTGTTGTTCGGAATGAACTCTTCAACCCAACTATTTTCGTCTCTAAACTGGCTATAAATGCCACTATCGTAAATTGGTTTTAGGGTGACCATTTCCGTTGCCGTAAACACATTTTTCTCTTCAATTTCTAGCTTACTGCTATCTATAAAATAGTTTAGACAGAAGAATTTTCTGGAGTTAAAAAGAAACGTTTTTTTGAATAGAACGAGAAACGTTCTGGCGACCCACAACCGACCAGGTTCTGTGATAATGAAGAAGTCAATGTCACCATCTTCGTGCATTACGCCTTTCGACATTGAACCAGAAATGTAAGCGGCTTTTACATATGGAAACTTTCCAATAAACTTGGCTCGTTTATGCGCTTTTGTCTTTTGCAGAGCTGCGTTGCGCTCTCCTGTTTCTCTCCTCTCAATTAAGCTTTTGAATTCTGGTTGAACAGAATAATACCCATCTATTTCATGGAGCATTTTGGCCTGAACCAGCTCGTTTAAAGATGCATCCGCTAGCATTTCGCTCGAATTTCCAGCTGCAAGTTTGACTATCTCAACCTTGGTTAAAGGGTGGTCGAAAATGTCGAAATACAACACTGTTCGGACAATATTACGAGCACTTTTTGACAGCAATTTTCACTAGAATGGTTATCGACCAAAATACAAGTTCCTAAGAACACTTTGGCGAGTTGTTACAGTTGTGTCTTCACAATTTACAAGACCACAACCATCTGACTTTTAAGGAGCACCTATTTGTACGGATTTTCAATCCCGTCTTTCTCTACATAAACGGTTTTTACCTGTGTGTAATGCTCAATGGCTTCTATGCCATTTTCTCGGCCAATGCCTGATTGTTTATAGCCACCAAACGGTAATTCTACAGGCGTGATATTGTAAGTGTTCAGCCAGCAAACCCCAGCCTCAAGTTGGTCAATCACCCGTTGTCCTTTCTCTAAATCAGAAGTAAAAACGCCTGCTGCCAAGCCAAACTCTGTGTCGTTAGCTCTTGCTATGACTTCATCTTCGTCCTCAAAAGTCAGAACAGACATTACAGGTCCAAAAATCTCTTCTCTTACGATTCTTAGGTCATCACTTTCACAATCGAAAATGGTTGGCTGAACAAAACACCCTTGATTTAACGGACTTCCATCTTCAAACTCAACACGATTTCCACCGCAAACAAGCTTGGCTTCTTTCTTTCCTAGCTCCATGTAATCCAGCACTTTAGAGAAATGCTCTTTACTAATGAGTGCTCCCACATCAGTGCTAGCATCCATCGGGTTACCCACTTTCATACGCTTGGTTTTTTCTACCAGGGAATCCATGAATTTGTCTTTGATTGATGCCGCTACAAACACGCGTGTGCCGTTAGAACAGATTTCGCCTTGCGTATAGAAATTGCCAAGCATGGCACCCGCAACCGCCTGCTCAACATCTGCATCTTCAAAAACAATTATTGGTGATTTACCTCCTAACTCAAGCGTAACTTTCTTTAGCGATTGCGATGCTGCCGCCATGACTTTCTTGCCCGTTCCAACTTCGCCCGTAAGGGAAATTTTGGCTACTCCTTTATGCGTGGTTAATGCTTTACCAACCTCCGCATCTCCCTGCAAAACGTTGAAAACGCCATCTGGCAAACCTGCTTCAGAATATACGTCAGCCAGTATTACAGCTGTTCGTGGTGTCATTTCGGATGGTTTGAAAATCATGCTATTTCCGCAAGCCAAGGCTGGCGCAGATTTCCAACACGCAATTTGAATGGGATAATTCCATGCACCAATACCAACACAAACACCAAGCGGCTCTTTTCTGGTGTAACCGTAAGAATTGCCAAAATCAACTCTTCTTCCTTCAATTTTGGTTGCCAACCCGGCAAAATATTCAATAGCCTCTACGCCAGAAACCACATCAACTTCGATGGCCTCTGCTATTGGTTTTCCGGTGTCTTCTACTTCAATTTTGGCAATCTCATCATTACGTTGACGTAAGATTTGAGCCGCTTTAAGCAAAACTTTGGCCCGTTCTTCAGGCGCTGTTTTAGCCCAAATTTCAAATCCTTCTTTCGCAGATTGTACTGCCAAATCAACATCAGAAACAGAGGCAAATTGCACTGTTCCAATTTCAGTTCCCGTTGCCGGATTGATATTACCGATGGCTCTATTGCCTTCTCCGCTCGTTAACTTGCCATTAATGTAGGACTGAATAATTTCCATGTGGATTACAAATTTCTGCAAAGCTATAAGTTGGTTGTTTAAACGATGAAAACATCTGGCGTATTAAAAAGCCCCGCAAATGCGAGGCTTTTAAAACATGTATTACGCTACCCGAACTACTTGACAAGAATTTTCTTAGCCATAACTTGGTTCTGCGTAGTAACCTTTACCACATAAGTTCCAGCACTAATTCCGTCTAGAGAAATAATGGTGTTTTCCTCATTTCCTGAGGGTTGGGTAAGTACAAGTCTTCCGCTCATATCTAGTAAGTCAATGGTTCCTTGGTTGCCCGCATCATTCGACCTAACATGTAAGAGCCCATCCCAAACAAAGGCACTTATCTCGGTATTCTGGTAACCATCAACACCTACAGATAAATTAGGGTAAAAGTTGAGGTAGAATCGGTTATTCGTCTCTCCTTCAACAACAGAAATGGTGATTTCTGTCTCTTCATCAAGTGGAATAAACTCGCCTAATTCGGCATCAACAAACACCACATCATTGGCTTCAAAATTCTCCATTACATCTGCCTTAAAGGTGTACGTGCCAGCATTGGCAACAAACACGTTTAACGGAATTACTTTTTCCTGTTCTGGCGGAGGGAATGCTAGAATTGCATAGTCTCTATTGGCCGCTCTAGATGACAACGCAATGTTTCCGTTTCCTCTAAACTTTAAGGCGTCATAAAGTCTATCTTCTTCATCTGTTGCATCTTCCAAAATCCCAATTAATATTTGGTTGAAATGGTTGTTTCCTTGCACACTAAGCCATAACCGAGAGTCAGTATTTGCTGCTCTGAAGAACTGAGAATTACTTCCGTTTCTCATTGCATTATTGAAGTTTAGAACCGCGCTACCGTTAAGTGCTCGAACCTTGAACCCTTGCCCAGAAGCAATGTTACCAGTTGGTGCGCCAGCGGCACCGCTACCTGTTCCCAACGAGCCAGTACCGTTCCA